>DASYRU010000183.1:0-6795 GCA_036004165.1 Actinomycetota bacterium | reverse complement strand
GCAGGTCCGCGCGGTCACCCTGCTCCACCAGGGTGGGCGGCTGTGGCTGGCAGTCACCGCCGCCGTCCCTGTCGAGCAGCACCAGCTGGATCCGGGCAGGGTGGCCGGGGTCGACCTTGGCATCATCCACCCGTATGCGGTCGTCACCCAGGATGCCGGGCTGCTGGTGTCGGGCAGGGCGGTCCGCGCCGAGGGTTGGCTGCACCTGCGCGACCAGCAGGCAAGGCAGGCCAGAGCGGCCCGGCGGGCACCCACACCGGGGCAGCGGGGCTCGCGTCGCTGGCGCCGCCACCGCGCCAAGCTCCGCCGAGTCGAGGCGCGCCATCGCCGCCGCGTTCACCTGGCTCAGCATCAGGCCGCCAAGCAGGTGATCGCCTTCGCCATCCAGGAGCGGGTGGGGACCTTGCTGGTGGGTGATCCCAAGGGCATCACCGAGCGGGATGTTGGTCGGGTGCAGAACCTTCGCCTGCGGCGGTGGCGCCGCACCCACCTACTGCAAGCACTCAAGGACAAAGCCGAACTTGCTGGGATTGTGGTGCGGCTGGTGGACGAACGCGGCAGCTCCTCCACCTGCCCGATCTGCCGCCGACGGGTCCCCAGGTCTGCGGGGCGCCGGTTCCGCTGCTCCCATTGTAGGTTCGTCGGGCATCGGGATCTGGTGGGTGCCCGCAACATCGCCGCCAAGGCTGGCGGCGGACGCACCGGCACGGAGTTCCCTGTGCTGGTGGAGCACCGTCGGGCCGGTGTGGTGCCGGCACGGCGTGACCGGCGCCGCCACCAGTACGACCGGCGGCGTGGGTCTTGCCCGGTCCCGGGCCACCCGCCAGCGCCAGCCGTGGCGCCGGGTGTAGCTCGTTAGTCGCAGAGTCCAACCTGCGGCTGGCGAGGATCAGACAGCGGCGCCCACCAGGGCAAACGCTGCTGAAGGGGCACTAGGTGTAGAGCGAGCCGGCGGAGAGGGTGGATGGGAAGCGGACGGCCGGGGGCTGCTGCAGCCCCCGGCCGTTCTGACCCCCCCGGGTCTAGGCAGGCGACGCGGCCGTGCGGCGGCCGGCCAGGCCGAAGTACAGGCCGAGCACGGCGCTGGCGAGGTGCAGCGCGTTGTCCGGCTGGTTGATGTTCAGGATGTTCAGGTCCGAGGTGCCGTTGATGAACAGCCCGAGGACCCCGACCACCAGGTAGACGCCGCCGATCAGGGTGCTGATGGCGCGGGCGCTGCTCTCGCTGCGCGAGGACGCCAGCCAGAGGGCCCCGATCCCGATGTGGACGATGTTGTGGAGAGGGTTGACCCCGAACAGGAGCAGCTTGTCGTCGGAGGGTGCGGCAACGTCGGAGAACCCGGTGAAGACGAACCCGAGCAGTCCGACGAGCACGTAGACGGCCCCGAAGACCTGGGCGAAACGACGGGCGGGCATGGCTGGCGCGACCTCCTTGGGCGGCTCTGCTTGAGCTGGTACCTGCTCGTCTTGCGTTCGCACCGGCGGTCCGATCGGTTCACTCGGCCGGCCGGGCGGCCCACCCGGGTCCCCGAAGCGCTCAACCTGGCCCGGCGCCCGGCCGATGGCAGGAGGGAACAGCGCCTCCCGACCATGGAGCGGAGCAGTGTCGCAGCCTCCCGGAGCACCGGCGGTCAAGGTCGCCCGCGTTCGGCCGGCGCTGGTGTTCCCCGAGGAGCAGGCCAACCGCCTGCTGCGCGCCGCCGAGGCCGAGGACGTCACCGCCGGCGGGGTGTTCTCCGCAGGACCGGCCGGGGTGCAGGTGTGGAGCGAGCCATGGAACGGGGACGGCGGCACCCGCGGCAGCAGCGTCCACCTGGGCAGCGTGGACTGGACCTCCAACACCCCGACGCGCCTCTACATCACCGTGCACCGCTGCATGGTCACCCAGGAGGGCCGCAACCGCGGCCTCGAGGCGGCCGACGTGCTGAAGCGGGTGCTCGACCTGGTCGGGCTGCCGATCGACGGCGTCCGGGCGAACCTCCACGAGCCACCCGTCACCGACCCGTTCCGGGCGACCAGCGAGGCCCTTGGGGGCCCTCGGGGCTCAGGCAGCCGACGGCGATAGCCCCCGGCCCATCCTTCTGCTGGTACCCTTCGCCTCGGTCCCCATTCCGCCCGGAGGTTGCTCAATGGCCGATGCGAATCTCGTCCCCATCGTCATCGAGCAGACCAACCGCGGCGAGCGCTCGTTCGACATCTTCTCGCGGCTGCTCAAGGACCGGATCATCTTCCTCGGCACACCGATCGACGACACCATCGCCAACCTGGTCATGGCCCAGCTGCTCCACCTGGAGAGCGACGACCCCGACAAGGACATCCAGCTGTACATCAACTCGCCGGGCGGCTCGATCACCGACCTGCTGGCGATCTACGACACCATGCAGTACGTCAAGCCGGACGTGGCCACCACCTGCATGGGCATGGCCGCCTCGGCCGCGGCGGTCATCCTTGCCGCCGGGACCAAGGGGAAGCGCTACGCCCTGCCGCACTCGACCATCCTGATCCACCAGCCCTCGGGTGGCGCCCGCGGCCAGTCGGCCGACATCGAGATCCAGGCCCGCGAGATCCTGCGCCTGCGCCGCCTGCTCGACGAGATCATGGCCAAGCACACCGGTCAGGACGTCGAGAAGATCGCCCGCGACACCGACCGCGACTTCATCATGAGCGCCGAGCAGGCGCTCGAGTACGGCATGGTCGACGAGATCATCACCGCGCGCCAGGTCGTGCCGGTGATCGGCTCCAGCACCGCCCCCAGCGGCGTCTCCCGGCCGTCCTCCGACGGCGCCAGCCCGGAGCCGACCGCCTCGCCGCCCGCCTCCTGACCCCGGCGGCCCGATGGCGGCCGAAGGCCCCGTCGTCTTCGACCTCGACGGCGTGCTGGTCGACTCCGAGCCGACCCACGAACGGGCCAACGCCGAGTACCTGGCCAGCCTCGGCGCCACCTTCGATCCCTGGCTGTCCGAGGCGATGATGGGACGCCGGGTCCGCGACCTCACCGACGCGGTCGCCCCGCTGGTCGGCCTGCCGCCCGAGGAGACCTTCGCCGGCCGTGAGCGGGTGTTCTGGCGCCTGCTGGAGGCCGGGGAGCTGCGGGCCATGCCGGGCGCGCGCCGGTCGCTGGAGCGGCTGGCCGGGGCTGGGCTGCCACTGGCCGTCGCCAGCTCCGGCACCCGTGCCTACATCGAGCATGCGCTGGACCGGCTCGGACTGCTGCACGCCTTCGCCGCGGTCGTCTCCGGCGAGGAGGTCCACAACGGCAAGCCCGACCCGGAGATCTACCTGCAGGCGGCCAAGCGGCTCGGGGCCGAGCCGGCCGACTGCGTGGCGGTCGAGGACGCCCCCCACGGCATCGCCGCCGCCCGCGCCGCCGGCATGCGGGTGGTGGCGGTCCCCCACGCGCTGACCGCTGCGCTCGACCTCGGCGCTGCCGACGTGGTCGTCGGCGACCTGGACGCGGCCACCGACTGGATCCTGTCCGCGTAGTCCTCCCAAGGGAGGACCGCACGATCGTCGCCGCGCAGGATGCCGCCGGCCCCGCCGGGGCGCTACCGTCGGCGCATGCGAGCGCGTCGGTCCCTGCTGCGTCGGGTGCGGGAGCTGAACCCGACGGTGGCCGACGGCCTGCTGGCCGCCTTCCTGACCCTGCTCGCCGTCCCGCAGCTCTACCTGGACAATCCCAGCCTGCGGCTGCTCGACGTGCATTTCCGCGACCCCAACGCGCTGGCCGTCCTGCTCACCCTCTGCCAGACGGTGCCGCTGACCTGGCGCCGGCGGGCGCCCTACCAGGTGCTGGCCGTGACCGTCGTGGCCGCGGTCACCCACCTGGCCCTCGGCTTCAAGCCGACCTTCGCCGAGGCCGGCATGCTGGTGGCCCTCTACACCGTGGCCGCCCACCGCCCCACCCGCCGGTCGATCGTGGCCGCGCTGCTGGTGGCGGCGGCCCTGGCCGTCTACGGCGTGATCTCCGAGGACAAGTACCCCAGCCCCGCCGAGGAGCTGGTCCAGGGCTGGGTGCTGGCCTACGTGCAGTTCGCCGCCGCCTGGTTCCTGGGCGAGCTGCAGAAGCGCCGCATCGCCGACACCGCCAAGCTGGAGGCGCTCAACCTCCAACTCGCCGGCGAGCAGGACCTGAGGGCGGGCTGGGCGGTCGCCGAGGAGCGCGGCAGGATCGCCCGCGAGCTGCACGACGTGGTCGCCCATGCGGTGAGCGTCATGGTCGTGCAGGCGGGGGCGGCGCGCCGCAGCGTCGCCAGCAACCCCGACCAGGCCCGCGACGCGCTGGCGTCGATCGAGTCGACCGGGCGCCAGGCCCTGGCCGAGATGCGCCGGCTGGTCGGCCTGCAACGCGACCGTGGCGAAGGCGAGGACGCCGCCCTCGCCCCCCAGCCGAGCCTCGTCCACCTGGAGTCGCTGCTGGCGGCCACCCGCGACGCCGGGCTGCCGGTCGAGCTGACCGTCGAGGGCGAGCCGCGGCCGTTGCCGGCAGGGGTCGACCTGTCCGCCTACCGGATCGTGCAGGAGGCGCTGACCAACTCGCTCAAGCATGCCGGGCCGGCTCGGGCCACCGTCCGGCTCTGCTACGGCCGCGAGGCCCTCGAGGTCCAGGTGTCGGACGACGGCCAGGGAGGGGGGCCCAACGGCCGTGCGGACGGCGGCGGTCACGGGCTGATCGGCATGCGTGAGCGGGTCGCCCTGTTCGGCGGCACCCTGGAGGTCGGGGTCGGGCATGGCGGTGGCTTCCGGGTCGCCGCCCGGCTCCCCATCGACGGGACCGTGGCCAGGTGAACCACGGGTGATCCGGATCCTGATCGCCGACGACCAGCCGCTGATGCGCACCGGCTTCCGGATGATCCTTGACGCCGAGCCCGACATCGAGGTGGTCGGTGAGGCGCCGGACGGCGAGGACGCCGTGCGCCTGGCGGAGCGCGTCCGCGCCGACGTGGTGCTCATGGACATCCGCATGCCGAGGATGGACGGGATCGAGGCGACCAAGCGGCTGGCCGGCCCCAACGTCCAGGACCCCGTCCGGGTCCTGATCCTCACCACCTTCGACCTGGACGAGTACGTGCTCTCCGCCCTGCGCGCCGGCGCCAGCGGCTTCCTGCTGAAGGACGTCCCGCCGGAGGACCTGGTCGAGGCGATCCGCATCGTGGCCGCCGGCGACGCGCTGCTGGCGCCGTCGGTGACCAGGCGGCTGCTCGACAGGTTCGCCCAGCGGCTGCCCGACCCTGACGCCGGCCGCCCGGCGGCCCTCGACAGCCTCACCGCCCGGGAGCTGGAGGTGCTCGGCCTGGTCGCCAAGGGGATGTCGAACGCGGAGATCGCCGAGCACCTGGTGGTGAGCGAGACCACCGTCAAGACCCACGTCGGCCGGGTGCTTGCCAAGCTCGACCTGCGCGACCGGGTCCAGGCGGTGGTGCTGGCCTACGAGACCGGCATCGTCCGCCCGGGCCTCCCCTGACCGTTCAGGCGTCGATCGGCTCGACGGTGACGCCGCGGTCGGCCAGCCAGGCCTGGGCGCGGTCCAGCTCCGCCGGCGGCCCCGACAGCTCCAGCAGGAACCAGGCGACGCCCGCCTCGACGTCCACGTTGGCCCGACGGACGTTGACCACCGCCCCGCTGGCCCGCACCAGCCCGTGCAGGATCGGCTGGTGCACCAGCTCTGGTGGGAGCGTGCAGTGGACCAGGCGCCGGGAAGGGCCCTGGTCGCTCATGGCGTCCTCGCCGCGGGCAGCGCCGCGTTCATGCTCCCGGAGCGGAAGCCCTCCAGATCCAGGGTGACGTAGGCGAAGCCGAGCTCGCGCAGCCCGGCGACCAGGCGCGCCCGGCTGGCCGGCTCGACCAGGCCGGCAAGGGCGTCGACCGGGACCTCGACCCTGGCCAGGTCCCCGTGGTCGCGGACGCGGAGCTGGGCCAGCCCGAACGAGCGGAGCAGGGCCTCGGCCCGCTCCACCCGCGACAGCCGCGCCGGGGTGACCTGGACGCCGTAGGCGATCCTGGAGGCGAGGCAGGCGGCGGCCGGCTTGTCGGCCGTGCGCAGCCCCAGCCGGCGTGACGCCTCCCGCACCTCGGCCTTGGAGAACCCGGCCGCCACCAGCGGCGCGAGCACCCCGTGCCCGGCGGCGGCCCGCTGGCCGGGCCGGTGGTCGCCGAGGTCGTCGGTGTTGGTGCCGACGGCAAGGGCCAACCCCTCCGCCCCGGCGAGCGGACCGAGGACCTCGAACAGCTCGTGCTTGCAGAAGAAGCAGCGGTCGGGTCCGTTGCGGAGGTAGCCGGGCCGCTCGCCCTCGTGGGTGGGCACCACCAGGTGTCGGGCGCCCAGCTCGACGGCGAATGCGCGGGCGTCGGCCAGCTCGCGCTCCGCGAGGCTGGGCGAGACGCCGGTGGCGGCGACCGCCCGCTCCCCCAGCGCCTCCACCGCAGCCGCCAGCAGGAAGGCCGAGTCGGCACCCCCCGAGAACGCCACCATCAGCCCACCGGTGGCCTCGAGGTCGCGCCGCAGCGCCGCCCGCTTGCCCTCCAGCTCGTCCATCGCCGGAAAGTCTACCGATGCGAGACGGCGGCCCCGAAGGGCCGCCGTCCGCGTGGAGGTGGACCTAGAAGTCCATGTCCCCGCCGCCGCCCGGCATGGCGGGAGCCTTCTCCTTCTCCGGCTTGTCGGCCACCACCGCCTCGGTGGTGAGGAACAGGCCGGCGATCGAGGCCGCGTTCTGCAGCGCGGAGCGGACCACCTTGGCCGGGTCGGGCAGGCCGGCCTTGAACATGTCGCCGTACTCGCCGGTGGCCGCGTTCAGGC
>DASYRU010000182.1:0-6810 GCA_036004165.1 Actinomycetota bacterium | reverse complement strand
GCCGGGTTGTTGGTCAGCAGCCGCATCGTGGTCACCCCGAGGTCGACCAGGATCTGCGAGCCGATGCCGTACTCGCGGCCGTCCACCGGCAGGCCCAGCTCCAGGTTGGCGTCGACCGTGTCGCGGCCGTGCTCCTGGAGGCTGTAGGCGCGAAGCTTGTGCCCCAGCCCGATGCCGCGACCCTCGTGGCCCCGCAGGTAGACCACCACGCCGAGCCCCTCGTCGGCGATCCGGTGCAGGGCGTCCTCCAGCTGCGGGCCGCAGTCGCAGCGCAGGCTGCCGAAGGCGTCGCCGGTCAGGCATTCGGAGTGGACCCGCACCAGCACGTTCTCCTCGCCCTGCACGGCGCCCTTGACCAGCGCCAGGTGCTGCTCGCCGTCGAGCAGCGACTCGTAGGCGTAGGCGGTGAAGGTGCCCCAGCGGGTCGGGATGCGCGCCTCGGCGACCCGCTTGACCAGCTTCTCGCGCTGACGCCGGTAGCGGATCAGGTCGGCGATCGACATCAGCGGCAGGCCGTGCCGGGCGGCGAAGCGCTCCAGCTGGGGCAGACGGGCCATGCCGCCGTCGTCATCGACCAGCTCGCAGAGCACCGCCGCCGGGTAGCAGCCGGCCATCCTCGCCAGGTCGACGGCGGCCTCGGTGTGGCCGGCGCGCTTGAGCACCCCGCCGTCCCGGTAGCGCAGCGGGAAGATGTGGCCCGGCCGGACCAGGTCGGCCGGCCGGGTCGCCGGGTCGATCAGGGCGTTGATGGTGGTCGCCCGGTCGCCGGCCGAGATGCCGGTGGTGGTGCCCTGGCGGGCGTCGACCGAGACGGTGAAGGCGGTCCGGTAGGGTGCGGTGTTGGCCGCGACCATCAGCGGCAGGTCGAGCTCGTCGAGGCGATCGCCGAGCATCGGCGTGCAGATCACCCCCGAGGTGTGGCGGACGAAGAAGGCGATCGTCTCCGGCGTCGCCGCCTCGGCGGCCATGATCAGGTCGCCCTCGTTCTCGCGGTCGGCGTCGTCGACCACCACCGCCATGCGCCCGGCGGCGATCGCGGCGACCGCGTCGGGGACGCTGGCGAACGGGGCGGTCATCTGGCACCTGCCTGGCTGCTCCATGGCTGCACGAGCCGCTCGACGTACTTGGCGACGACGTCGACCTCGAGGTGGACCGGGTCGCCCGGCCGGCGGTCGCCAAGGGTGGTCACCTGGAGCGTGTGGGGCACCAGGGCGACCGCGAACCAGTCGGGCCCGACCTCGGCGACGGTCAGGCTGACCCCGTCCACCGCGATCGACCCCTTGTGGACCACGTACCGCGCCAGCGCGGGGTCGAGCCCGATCCGGAGCTCCTCCCCGTTGACCGGGGGGGCAGCAAGCGCCCCCCCGGACCCCCCCGTTCCGTCCGGCCCCGCCGCTCCCTCGGACCCCCCCGTTCCGTCCGGCCCCGCCGACCCCCCTACCTGGCGTCGCTCGAGGATCTGGCCGACGCCGTCGACGTGGCCCTGGACCAGGTGGCCGCCGAGCCGGCCGCCGACGGCGAGCGGCCGTTCCAGGTTGACCCGGTCGCCGACGGAGAGGCCGCCGAGGGTGGTGCGGCGCAGCGTCTCGGCGACCACGTCGGCGCTGAACCCGGTGGGCGTCAGCGCCGCCACCGTCAGGCAGCAGCCGCTGACCGCCACCGAGTCGCCAACGGCGAGCTCGCCCGCCAGCCAGGGCGCCTCGACCCGGAGCCCTGCCCCACTGCCATCGGGAGCCACCGCCAGCGCGGCGACCGTCCCGCTGCCCTCGACGATCCCGGTGAACATCACGATCCCTCCTCGGCGGACGCGGCGGCGGCCACCACCTCGTCCGGCGCGCTGGCGGTCGCGGGTTCGGTCGCCGGGACCGCGAGCACCCGCAGGTCGGCGCCCAGCCGGTCGACCGAGACGATCCGCAACGGGCGGGCGGCGGCGAGGGTCGCGGCGCCCGCGCCCGGCAGCAGCCCGGGCGCGGCGTCCCCGCCGATCACCAGCGGCGCCAGGTACCAGACGAGCCGGTCGGCCAGCCCGGCGGCCCAGAAGCTGGCTGCCAGCCGCGGCCCCCCCTCCACCAGCAGCTCCAGGATCCCCCGCCCCGCCAGCTCCCGGACCAGGTGATGCAGGTCGAGGCCGCTGGGAGCTTCGGGGCAGTACAGGACCTCGGCGCCGGCGGTCTGCCAGGCGGCGATGGTGGCGGCCGGGGCGGCAGCGGTGGTGGCGACCAGCGTGGGGCCGGCGCGGTCGAACAGGTGCCCGGCGGCGCCGACGCGGCCGGCCGCGTCGACCAGCACCCGCAGCGGCTGGCGGCCGGCATACCCGGGCAGGCGGACGGTGAGGCGGGGATCGTCGGCAAGGGCGGTGCCGGCGCCGACCGCGACCGCGTCCGCCTCGGCGCGCAGCCGGTGGGCGTCTGCCCTGGCCGCGGTTCCGGTGATCCACTGGGAGCTGCCGTCGGGGGCGGCCACCTTGCCGTCGAGGCTGGCAGCAGCCTTGAGGGTGACCAGGGGCCGTCCCCGCCGGCGGTGGGTGAGGTAGGCGGCGTTCTGCTCGGCCGCGGACGCCGCGCCGACCCCGACCGTGACCGCCACCCCGGCCGACCGCAGCCGCTCCAGCCCGGCGCCGTCCACCAGCGGGTCGGGGTCGGGGACGGCCGCCACCACCCTGGCCACCCGGGCCGCGATCAGCGCATCGGCGCAGGGCGGCGTGCGGCCATGGTGGGCGCACGGCTCGAGGGTCACGTAGCAGGTGGCGCCCGCCGCCGACGGCCCGGCAGCGGCCAGCGCGACCGCCTCGGCGTGCGGCTGGCCGGCGGCCCGGTGGAACCCCTCCCCCACCGGCCGGCCGTCGCGGACCAGCACCGCCCCCACCATCGGGTTGGGGCTGGTCATGCCCCGGCCTTCCTCGGCCAGCGCGATCGCGCGGGCCATCCAGGCCTCGTCGTCACCGCCTGCCACCACCACGGCCTCCATCCCTGCGCCGACCGCCCCGGGGCGTGGTGAAGGCCGCGCCGGTGGCCGGCCCGGCCAGTGGCCGAGCCGCCGGCGTGGCCGCCGCCTCCTCCCATCCGGACTGTCACCGTCGGCCCCTGGGTTCCACAGGGTCCACCCCGGCCGGCAGCGGCCAGGGGTTGCGGGCTCTCACCGCCGGTGGGGAGTTGCACCCCGCCCCGGAGACGCGCGTGCTACGTCGTCTCGAGCGTACACCAGCGCCGTCGCGGCGAGGGCGCTCAGTCGGTGCGGCGGTCGAGGGCGTAGCTGGAGCCACGCTCGCGTTTCGCCACACCCTTCAGCTCGGTGGCGGTGGCGACCAGCTCGCGGTGGTTGGCGAAGTTGCGCCGCGCGCTGGAGGCGATGCCGAGCGAGACCGACACGATCGGGAAGCGGCGCAGCTGGCCCTGACGGTCCTCCAACTCGATCGAGCCGGCGCCGGCGTCCTCCGGGTCGTACAGCGTCGGGACGCGCCCGTCGAAGCCGGCGATGACCCGGCCGGCGAACGCCTCGGCGGCCTCCGGCGGGATCAGGACCACGAAGTCGTCGCCGCCGATGTGGCCGACGAACCCGTCCGGCCCCGCCGTGTCCTGGGCGGCTCCGCGCAGCACGTGGGCGAACAGCGAGATCACCTCGTCGCCGCGGAGGAACCCGTAGCGGTCGTTGTAGGACTTGAAGTTGTCCAGGTCGGCGTAGGCGACCGCCACCGGCGTGCCCCGCTCCATCCGGTGCTGGATCTCCTGCTCGATGCGGTTGTTGCCCGGCAGCCCGGTGAGCGGCGACAGCGCCCGCATCTCGCTGGCCCGGCGCAGGGTGGTCTTGACCCTGGCGATCAGCTCCATCGGGTCGAACGGCTTGATGATGTAGTCGTCGGCCCCCGCGGTCAGCCCCAGCACCTTGTCGGCCGACAGCGACTTGGCGGTCAGCATGATCACCGGAATGTGGGCGCTGCGGCCGTCTGCCCGCAGCTTGGTGCAGACCTCGTAGCCGTCCATGCGCGGCATCATCACGTCCAGCAGGATCAGGTTGGGTTGCAGGTCCAGCGCCTTGGTCAGGGCGTCGTGGCCGTCGTGGGCGGTGATCACCTCGAAGCCCTCAAGGCGGAGGTTGACCTCGACGAAGCGGACGATGTCGCGGTCGTCGTCGGCGATCAGGACCATCTCGTCCACCGGCTCACCCCGCTTCCCCCTCCAGCAGCGCCCGGAACGCCTTGGCGGCCGCGGCCGGGTCCTCGGCTCCGAAGATCGCCGTGCCGACCACGAACACGTCGGCACCGGCCTGTAGGCAGCGCGGCAGGGTGTCGGCGTTGACACCGCCGTCGACCTGGACCGCGACCGGCCGTCCCGAGGCCTGAACGGCCTGGCGGGCGGCGGCGATCTTGGGCAGCACGCCGGCGTCGAACGCCTGGCCGCCGAAGCCGGGTTCCACGGTCATGGGCAGGACCAGGTCGATCCGGTCCAGGTGTGGCAGCACGGCGTCGAGCGGCGTGCCCGGCTTGACGGCCAGCCCGACGTCCATGCCGTGGCCGGCCGCCGCCCGAAGGGCGCCTGCGGGATCGTCGAGCGCCTCCACGTGCATGGTGACCCCGCCGGCGCCGGCCTCCGCCAGCGCGGGCAGCAGCGCCACGGGGTCGGCGACCATCAGGTGGCAGTCGAGGTAGCGGGCGGTGTAGGGCCGCAGCGCGGCCACCACCGGCGGGCCGAAGGTGAGGTTGGGCACGAAGTGCCCGTCCATCAGGTCCAGGTGGATCCAGTCGGCGGCGTCCTCGACGAGCCGGACCTGGTCGGCGAGCTGGGCCAGGTCGGCGTTCAGCACCGACGGTGCCAGGCGTCGGTTCACGGAGCTCCTCGTGGGTGGACCATGTCCTGAAGATGGTATCGGCGGGGGCAGGGCCGAAGTGAGCGGGATTGCGGGTCCGCTCACCTTACCTTGAACAATCGTGCAATGAATATTCCGTCGCCGCCGTCCCGATGCGGCCACAGCTGGCGGCGGGATTCAGGCTGGAGGTCGGGGCGGCGGAGCAGGAGCCGGTCGACCACCCCGTCGGTCTCCGCCCTGGTCCAGGTGCAGACCGAGTAGAGCAGCACCCCGCCGGGCCGGACGGCTTCGGCGGCCGCCTCCAGCAGGGCGAGCTGGAGGTCGACCAGCCCGGCGAGCTCCTCGGGACGGTGGCGCCAGCGGGCCTCCGGCCGGCGGCGCAGGCTGCCGAGGTTCGAGCAGGGCGCATCCACCAGCGCGGCGTCGGCGCCGCACCGCCGCAGCGGCGGCTGCCTGCCGTCCGCCACCACGGTGTGCAGGCGGTCGGCGACGCCGAGCCGCACGGCGGTGTCCCGCACCATCCGGGCGCGCCCAGGATGGCGCTCCACCGCCAGCACCCGGGCGCCGAGGGCGGCCAGGTGGCCGGCCTTGCCGCCGGGCCCGGCCGCCAGCTCCACGACCAGGTCACCTGGGGCCGCCCCGAGCGCGGGGGCGACCAGCGCCGAAGCGGCGTCCTGGACCACCGCCCGGCCGTCGCGGACAGCGGGCAGCTTGGCGGGGTCGCCCCGCTCGAGGAGCACGCAGTCGGGGCTGAGCGGGCTCGGGCGGGCGGGGACGCCGGCCGCCGCCAGCTCGGCCAGGAGCCCGTCGCGGCTGGCGCGGCCGGGGGTGGCGCGCAGGCTGACCGCCGGGCGGGCGTTGTCGGCCTCGACCAGGGCGATCAGCTCGTCCGGCCCGAGCAGGGCCAGCGCCTCCTCCACCACCCAGGCCGGGTGGGAGCCGCGGCTGGTGGCCCAGCCGACCGGGTCGGCCCTTGGGTCGGGCCAGGCGGGCGGGTCGGCGGCCAGGCGGCGCAGCACGGCGTTGACGTAGCCGGCCTGCCCTTGCCGGCCGGCGCGGCGGACCGCCCCGACCGTCTCGGCGACGGCGGCGTGCGGGGCGGTGCCGCCGAACAGCAGCTCGTAGGCGCCAAGCCGCAGCCCGAGCAGCACCAGCGGCTCCAGCCGCTCCAGGGGCTGGCGGGAGAGCGGGCGCAGGGCGTGGTCGAGCGCCCCGCGCAGCCGCAGCGACCCGTAGACCAGGTCGGTGACGGCCGCGCGGTCGGCCGCCGCCAGCCCAGAGCGGGACAGCAGCGGCGGCAGGGCAAGGTTTGCGTAGGCGCCCTGCTCGACCCGGCCGAGCGCCTCGAGGGCCACGTCCCGCGCCCCACCCCCCGCCGTCACCGCCCCAGCCACTCCTCCGGGCCGAGGCGGGCGCCGCGGGCGAACTCGGCCCCTGACATCGCCCGCCGCCCCTCCGGCTGCACCTCGATCAGCTCGAGCGGCCGGTCGGCGGCGCCGACCAGCAGCCGCCCGTCCGGGCCGACGCGGAGGAGGCCGGGGGCCAGCCCGGCACCGACCCCGTCTGGCGCCGGCGCGGCCCTGGTGACCTTGAGCCGCCGCCCGCGCAGGGTCGTCCATGCGCCGGGGGTGGGGGTGAACGCCCGCACTGCGTCGACCAGACGATCCGCCGGCCGGTTGAAGTCCAGTCGGGCGTCCCCCGGCCGCACCTTTGGCGCTAGGCTGGCGCCCGCCTCCGGCTGGGGCCGGGGCGTGACCGCACCGGCCTCCAGCGCGTCGAGCGTCTCGACCGCGAGCCGGGCGCCGACCTCGGCCAGCCGTGCGGTGAGGGTGCCGGCGTCATCGTCCGGCCGCACCGCCACCTCGGCGGCCAGCAGCAGCGGCCCGGTGTCCATCCCCTCGTCGATCATGAAGGTGCAGACCCCGGTGACCGCGACCCCGTCCAGCAGGGCACGCTGCACCGGCGCCGGCCCCCGGTAGGCGGGCAGCAGCGAGAAGTGGAGGTTCA
>DASYRU010000181.1:0-3282 GCA_036004165.1 Actinomycetota bacterium | reverse complement strand
CCCTGGCGGCGTGCTCGATCAGGTCCAGGTACAGCAGGTAGAAGTCGCGGTTCTGCGCCGGGCCGATGAAGATCGCGTCGATCAGCGCGGCGATCACCTGGTGGGGGTCGTCGACGCCGGCGATCCGCTCGCGGATGCGCGACTCGGTCCGCTCCAGCGCGTAGCGCATGGTGGTGAGGAACAGGTTCTCCTTGCTCTTGAAGTAGTAGAGGACCATCCCCTTGCTGACGCCCGCCTCGTCGGCGACGTCCTGCAGTGACAGGCGGTGGCTGCCCTGGCGGGTGATGACCCGGTAGGCGCTGCGCAGCAGCGCCTGGGCGCGGGGCGGCAGCTCCGCCCGGTCGCCGGCGACCGCAGCCTGGGTTCGCGCCATCCGCCTGCTCCTCAGCGGCCCTGGTAGGAGGGCGCCCGCTTCTCGGCGAACGCGGTCATGCCCTCGTGGGCGTCGTCGGAGGCGAACAGCGGCGCCAGTTCCTGCTGCTCCCGCCGCAGGCCGTCGGCCAGCGGGCGGTGCAGCCCGCCGTGCACGGCGCGCTTGACCGCCGCGATCGCCAGCGGCGCGCCGGCGGCCAGGTCGGCGGCGATCCCCTCGACGGTGCGGTCGAACTGGTCGGTGGGGACCAGCCGGTCGACCATTCCCAGCCGCTCGGCCTCTTCCGGGCCGACGGTGCGGCCGGTGGTCATCAGCTCCAGGGCGCGACCCGGCCCGACCAGGCGGGGCAGCCGCTGGGTCCCGCCCGTGCCGGGCAGCAGCCCCAGGGTGACCTCGGGGAGGCCGAGCCGGTAGCCGCCCTCGGCGGCGACGCGGATGTCGCAGGCCAGCGCGATCTCGTAGCCGCCGCCCAGCGCGTGGCCGGCGACGGCGGCGAGGAACACGGGCGCCTCGGCGGCGAAGCGGTCGAACACCTGGTGCGCGCGGCGGACCATCGCCTGGTTGTCGGCGGCGGAGCGCTCCAGGAAGCCCTTGACGTCGGCGCCGGCGGAGAAGAACTTCGGGCTGGCCGACCTGACGACCCCGACCGCCACGCCGGACTCGGCGACCTGGCCGATGGCGTCGTCGAGCTCCTCGATGAACGCCGGGTCATAGCTGTTGGCCGGCGGGCGGTCCAGGGTGATCCAGCCGATCCGGTTCTGGAAGCTGGCGCTCACGGACATCGCTGCTCCTCTCGGGTGGTCACGCGAGGCCGCCGACGACCACCGACTTCAGCTCGGTGTACTCCCCCAGCGCCTCCAGCCCATGCTCCCGGCCGAGGCCGCTCTGCTTGGTGCCGCCGAACGGCAGCTCGTCGTAGCCGTAGTGCAGCTGGTTCACCCAGGTGACGCCCGCCTCCAGCTCCCTGGTGGCGCGGTCGATGGCGACCGCCGAGCGGGTCCAGATCGACGAGCCGAGCCCGTACCCGGTGGCGTTGGCGCGCTCGATCGCCTCCTCGACGCCGTCGACCTTCCAGACCGGCAGGACCGGCCCGAAGACCTCCTCGGTGGCCAGCCGCGAGTCGGCCGGGGCGTCGACCACCACGGCCGGCTCGAAGAAGTACCCCGGCCCCTCGACCGCCTCGCCGCCGACCAGGACCTTCGCGCCGCGCTCGACCGCCTCGGCGAGCTGGGCGACCAGCAGGTCGCGCTGCGCGGCCGTGTGCATCGGGCCGATCCGCAGCTTCGGCTTCTCGGCGCGGGTCTCGCCCGGGCCCGGCTCGTAGCGGCCGACGCGCTGCACCAGCTGGTCGAGGAAGGCGTCGTAGACCTCGGCCTGGACGAACGCCCGCTTGGGGGCGAGGCAGGCCTGGCCGCAGTTCCAGTAGCGGCCGATCTGGATGTTCTTGACCGCGGCGTCCAGGTCGGCGTCGGCCAGCACGATCGTCGGGTCGGAGCCGCCCAGCTCGAGGCTGACGTGCTTCAGCGCCGGGCCGGCCAGCTCCATGATCCGCCGGCCGGTGCTGGTCTGCCCGGTGAAGGCGACGCGGCGGACCCCCGGGTGGGCCACCAGGGCCTCGCCGGTGTCCGGCCCGCCGGTGACCACGTTCAGCACGCCGGGCGGCAGGCCGGCGCTGGCGGCCAGCTCGGCCACCCGCAAGCTGGTCAGCGGCGTCGTCTCGGCCGGCTTGGCGACCACCGTGTTGCCGGCGGCCAGCGCCGGCCCGACCTTGTTGGCCAGCAGGGTCAGCGGGAAGTTCCACGGCGTGATGGCGGCCACCACCCCGATCGGCCGCCGGACCACCAGACCGTAGGCGGGCCCGAACTGGCTCGGCAGCTCCTGGTAGGTGCCGCGCACCTTGGTGGCGGCCTCGGCGTAGTAGCGCAGGCCGGCCAGGAAGTGGCGCAGCTCGCCCTGCGCCTCCAGCGTCGGCTTGCCCTGCTCGCGGGTCAGCCGCGCGACCAGCTCGTCCGCGTCGGCCTCCGCGGCCTCGGCCAGCCGCCGCAGGTGCCCGGCGCGTTCGGCGGTGTCGCTGCGCCGCCAGCCGGCGAACGCCTCCGCCGCGGCCCCGACCGCGGCGTCGACCTCGTCCGCCGTGGCGGCGGGGACCTCGCCGACGGTCGCACCGGTCGCAGGGTTGGCGACGGCGATGCGCGGTCCGCCGCCGGCGGTCGCCGTCCCGCCTATCCACATGTCGGCCACGGTTGCTCGTCCCTTCCGCTGTCGGGCCGCGACCAGCTCGGCGGCCCGAGGCTGGTCGCCGAATCCGCCGGGCGCTATCGTGCCATCTGACTGACCGGTTAGTCGAGCCAGCGCCGGAAGGTGACGGTGTCGCGTTCGTCGCCTGTTTGGCGTGGGATCGCGGGCTGCCCGAAGATGTGAGCATGCCAGCGGACCCGGAGGAAGTCCGGCGTGGCCTGTTCGCGCTCGAGGCGGTGGTGTTCGACACCGACGGGGTGTTGACCGACACCGCCAGCGTGCACGCGGCCGCCTGGAAGCGCCTGTTCGACGAGTACCTGCAGCAGCGGTCCGCGCGGCTCGGCGAGCCGTTCCGCCCGTTCGAGCAGCGCGACTACCTGCGCCACGTCGACGGCAAGCCCCGCTACGACGGCGTCGCCGGGTTCCTTGCCTCCCGCGGCATCACCCTGCCATGGGGCGACCCCGCCGACCCGCCCGGCCGCGAGACGGTATGCGGCCTCGGCAACGCCAAGAACCTCCGGTTCCTGGAATACCTCCGCGAGCACGGCGCGCGGGCGTTCCCGACCTCGGTCGCGCTGGTGCGGGAGCTGCGCGACCGCGGGGTCAAGACCGCGGTGGTGTCGGCCAGCCGCAACATGGGTGCGGTGCTGGACGCGGCGGGGATCCGCGGC
>DASYRU010000180.1:0-12663 GCA_036004165.1 Actinomycetota bacterium | reverse complement strand
CGGGCGGCCGACGTCTGGGGCTACGGGCCGTCGTACGTGCTGGGGGCGGGGATCTCGGCCCTCGCGCTGCCCTTCCTGGTCCTGTCCCGACGCCAGAACGCTCCGGCGGACATGGTCGAGGTGGCCGACGCGCACGCCGCCACGGCCGGCCAGGGCCAAGCGGAGGTCCCGAGCCCTTGAGGGTGGGCGAGGTCAGGGCGGCGGTCGCGACCACCGCCCTGCGCCTGCTGGAGGGCGGCCTGGTGCGCGGCACCTCCGGCAACGTCAGCGCCCTGGCGGGGGACCTGGTGGCGGTCACCCCCACCGGGGTCGACTACCGGACGCTGCGGCCGGCGGACGTGGCGCTGGTCGACCGCGACGGCGGGCAGGTCGACGGGGAGCTGGCGCCCTCCAGCGAGCTGCCGCTGCACCTGGCCGTCTACCGGGCCAGAGGCGACGTCGGCGCGGTGGTCCACACCCACTCGACCTTCGCGACCACCTTCGCGGTCCTCGGCGAGGAGCTGCCCGCCGTCCACTACCTGCTCGCCTTCGCCGGCCGGCGGGTGCGGGTCGCGCCCTACGCCACCTACGGCACGGGCGCGCTGGCCGACGCCTGCGTCGCCGCGCTCGGCGGCGACGGCGCGGTGCTGCTCGCCAACCACGGGGTGGTCGCGGTCGGCCACGACCTGGACCGGGCGATGCTGGTCGCCGACGCGGTCGAGCAGGTCGCCGAGCTCTGCTGGCGGGCCCGTTGCGTCGGCACGCCGGTGGTGCTGGCCGACGCGGAGATGGACCGGGTGGCCGACGCCTTCGCCACCTACGGCCGGCGGCCTACCGCTCGAAGACCCAACGGGTCGGGGAGCCGTTGAAGTCCCGCTCGGACAGGCCGAACACCCAGCGCGGAGGGACCCGGATGGTGGCGTTGACGGCCGGGTCGAGGAACCCGACCGGGTAGTCGGTGGCGTACTTGGCGTTGAGGGCCGCGATGAAGCGCTGCAGCCGCTCGGCGTCGGTGACGACCTCCGCGGTGCCTTCGACCACCACCGGCTCCTCCTCGTCCTCGGTGGTGACCACGCAGCGCGGATCGGCGGCCAGGTTGCGCACCTTGCGCGACCGCCCGCCGCTGGAGAACCACAGCGCCCCGCCGTCCCACACCGCCCAGACCGGCATGGCGTGCGGCCGGCCGTCCGGCCAGACCGTCACCACCCAGTAGTTCCTGGAGGCGACCAGCCGCTGCTCGGCCCACGACCAGGGCAGCAGGCCGCTCCCCTCGGTGGGGCCGACGATCCCGTAGCCCGGCATGTACGGCCGGCTCACCCGTGGCTGCTCCACGATCGCGCCTCCTCTGCTTGCGCGGGCCGCTGCGGCCGAGCCTACGCGACGCCCACGTCGCCCATGGCCGAGGCCGACGGAAACTCGCTTGCCGCCCGGGCGGGTCGCTGCTTGGCTGGGACCCTATGGGCATGGTCATGATCACGGTGCGTCTCCGTGGCCGGGCGGTCACCCCGGCGCGCGGAGCTCGGCCAGCACTTCCTCACCGGGGGACGGCTCGCGGCTGACCTGGTCGAGCGGGCCGGTGTCGGCCCGTCCGACCTGGTGGTCGAGGTCGGTGCCGGCAACGGCGTCCTCACCCAGGCACTGGCCCGCCGCGCCGGGCGGGTGCTCGCGGTCGAGGTCGACCCGCGCCTGGCCGCAAGGACGGGTCGGCGGCTCGCCCGCTACGGCAACGTCGAGGTGATCACCGCCGACGCGCTGCGCCTCCCGCTCCCCCGCCACCCCTTCCAGGTGGTGGCCAACCTGCCCTTCGGCTCGACCGCGGCGCTGCTGCGGTGGCTGCTGGACGACCCGCGCACGCCGCTCCGCCGCGCCGACCTGGTCGTCCAGGAGGAGGCGGCCAGGCGCTACGCTGCCAGCCGGCCGGGCACCCCGGAGACCCTGCGGTGGGGCGTCTGGTACCAGCTGGAGGTCGGTCGGCGCCTGCCGCCGGCCTGCTTCCGGCCGCCGCCCCGAGTGGGCGCCGCCCTGCTGGTCGCCCGGCGACGCCGGTCGCCGCTGGTCCCGGTCGCCGGCCGCCACCGCTTCGCCGCGCTGCTCCAGGCGGGCTTCCGGAACCCGCAGGTCCCGCTGCGCCGCAGCCTGGTCCCGCCGCTCAGCCGCGGCCAGTTCCGGCGCCTCAGCGCCGACCTCGGGTTCCCGCCGGACGCCCGCCCCGCCGACCTGGATGCCCACCAGTGGGCCGCGATCCTCGAGTTCCTCCCCGACGGCTGGTCGCCCGGATGGTGAGGGGACCGGGACCTGGGAAGACCGCGGCCCAGGCCGTAGGATGAGGTGGCAGACGAGGCCTCCGGAGAACCGAAGGGGGATCGCGATGGGGACGCTCACCCTCTCCACCCGGATCACCCTGCTGCGGGTCGCCCTGGTGCCGGTGCTGCTTTGGCTGCTGCTCGCCGAGGACCGGGTGGAGCACGCGGCGGTCCTGGCCGCCGCCGTCTTCCTGGTGGCGTCGTTCACCGACTTCGTCGACGGCTACCTGGCACGGCGATGGCAGCAGATCACCATGATCGGCAACTTCCTCGACACCACCGCCGACAAGCTGCTGGTGGTCGGCGCCCTGCTCGGCCTGCAGGCGCTCGGGCGGGTCGATGTCTGGGTGGCGTTCGTGGTGATCGCCCGCGAGGTGGCCGTGCTGGGGCTGCGGGCAGTGGCCGCCGCCGCCAACGTGATCATCTCGGCGACCATCTGGGGCAAGCTCAAGTTCAACGTCCAGGTGGTCGGCATCACGCTGGCGATCCTTCGTCCTCCGGTCCGGCTCGGCTCGCTCTGGCTCGACCAATGGGCCATGCTGGCGGTGGCCGTGGTCAGCGCCGCCTCGGCCGTCGACTATTTCGCGCGCTTCGGTGACCTGGTGAGGGCGGGCAAGTGAACGGCGGAGGGGTTGGGGCCGGAGGGGTCCGGGGAACCCCGAAGGGGTGCCCCGGTCTCGAGGCTCCATGGGGGTGCCGCGATGAATGACAGAGTGCTGGTGACGGGGGGGAGCGGCTTCCTCGGCGGGCTGCTGCTGGCGCGGCTGGTGGCCACCGGCCGCCAGGTGCGGGCGCTGGTCCGCAGCCCGGGGGACCGCGAGCGGCTGCCCGACCCTCGCGTCGAGCTCGCGATCGGCGACCTGGCCAACGAGGAGTCGCTCGCCAGGGCCGCCGACGGCTGCGCGGTCGTCTACCACGCCGCCGGCATCAACCAGCTCTGCCTGCCCGACCCGGCGCCCCTGTTCCGGGTCAACGTCGAGGGCACCAGGCGGATGCTGCAGGCCGCCAGGCGCGCCGGCGTCCGCCGGGTCGTCTACACCAGCTCGGCGGCCACCCTCGGCGGCGACGGCAGCCGCGCAAGCGACGAGTCGGCCGACCCACCCGCCGCGTTCACCTCCCACTACGCCCGCTCGAAGTTCGAGGCCGAGCAGGTGGCCCTCGGCTTCGACGGGGTCGAGGTGGTGGCCCTCAACCCCAGCTCGGTGCAGGGTCCCGGCCGCACGACGGGCACCGCCAAGGTGTTCATCGGCTACCTCAACGGCCGGCTGCCCTTCGACCTGCCGGCCCGCTTCGGGCTCTGCTACACCGACGACTGCGCGGCCGGCCACCTGCTCGCCGAGGAGAAGGGCCAGCCGGGCCAGCGCTACGTGCTCAACACCGTCAACCTGACCAACACGCAGGCGATCGACCTGATCGCGGTGATCTCCGGACTGGCCGAACGGCCCCGCACGATCCCCCTGCCGTTGGCCATGGCGGCCGCGGCCTGCGCCGAGGTGGTCGCCCAGCTCCGCGGCCGGCCGCCGAGGCTCTGTCGCGAAGCCGTCCGCACCGTGGGCCACCCCCACGTCTACGACGGCGCACGGGCCGAGCGGGAGCTCGGCCTGCGCTACACCCCGCCGCGGACGGCGCTGGAGGCCACCGTCCGCTGGTACGTCCGGCAGGGGCTGGTCACCCGCCCACTGCCCCGGCTGGCAAGGGAGGACCTCCAGGAGCGGGCCGGCGAGTCGCCGTTGGAGCCGCCCCAGCGCGCGCGGGAGCCACGACCATGACCGGAGGGGTTCGGGGAACCCCAAGGGGGTGCCCCGATGAATAGGCGGCTGCTGGAGACCGACGTGGTGGTGGTCGGCGGGGGGGTGACCGGGGTGGCGGTCCTGCGCGACCTGGCCCTGCGCGGCGTCGACGCCGTCCTGGTGGAACGCTTCGACCTCGGCACCGGCACCTCCGGCCGCTGGCACGGCCTGCTCCACTCCGGCGCCCGCTACGCCGTGCGGGACCAGGAGTCGGCCCGCGAGTGCATCGACGAGAACACCATCCTGCGCCGCGTGGCCCCCCACACGATCGAGGACGTCGGCGGCCTGTTCGTCCTGCTGCCTGGCGACGACGAGGGGTACGCCGCGCAGTTCGTCGAGGGCTGCCGCGCCTCCGGCATCGCCACCGAGGAGCTGTCGGCGGCGGCGGCGCGACGGCGCGAGCCGCTGCTCGCCCCCGACGTCAAGCTGGCCTTCGGGGTGCCGGACGGCGGCATCGACTCCTGGGCGCTGCTGCGCTCGATGGCGGCCGACGCCGAGCGGCGCGGCTGCCGGGTGCTGGTCCGCCACCCGGTGACGGGCTTCGAGCGCGACGGCGACCGCATCACCGCCGTCCGGGTGCACGACCTGGTCGCCGGCGAGGAGCGGACCATCGGCTGCCGCTGGGTGGTCAACGCCGCCGGCGCCTGGGCGGGGGAGATCGGCCGCATGGCCGGCGTGCCGATCCGGATGATCGCCGGCAAGGGCGTCATGGTCGTCATGGCCAGCCGCTACGTGCGCGGCGTGGTGAACGCCTGCCGCAAGCCGGCCGACGGCGACATCATCGTCCCCCAGCACGAGGTCGCCATCCTCGGCACCACCTCGGAGCAGGTGCAGAGCCCCGACGACATCGCGGTGCCTCCGGCGCATGTCGACCGCATGGTCGACATGTGCGCCCAGATGGTGCCGGCGATCGCCTCCGGCAGGGTGCTGCGCGCCTTCGCCGGCTCCCGCCCCCTCTACCAGCCGGAGTCCGCCGACGGGGACGGGGCGGCCGGCGGCGGGGACACCCGGGCGGTCACCCGCACCTTCACCGTGCTCGACCACGCCGACCGCGACGGGCTGGTCAACCTGCTCAGCATCGTCGGCGGCAAGCTGACCACCTGCCGGCAGATGGCCGAGAAGCTGGTCGACCGCCTGGCCGAGCGGATGGGGGTGACCGAGCCCTGCCGGACCGCCACCGAGGTCCTCCCCGGCGCCGACCACGGGCCGCACCGGCTGGCCGAGCCGCTGGCCAGGGTGGAGCGCGAGGCCGCCTACGGCGAGCTGGTCTGCGAGTGCGAGCTGGTCACCGGCGGCCAGGTGCGGGCCGCGGTGGCCGACGGTCTGAGCGAGCTGGAGGACCTGCGACGCCGGCTCCGCCTCGGCTACGGCCCCTGCCAGGCTGCCTTCTGCGCCTGGCGGGCCGCCGGCATCCTGGCCGAGCGTCCGCCGGAGGAGTCCGCGGTGGGGTCCGGGGAACCTCAAGGGGGTGCCCCGGTCGGTCGGGAACCGGAGCCGCTGGCGGGGCTGGAGCGCTTCCTGGAGGAGCGCTGGCGCGGCCAGCAGGCGACCACCTGGGGGGACCAGGCACGCCAGGCGCTGCTCAACCACGCGATCTACCGGGGCATCTTCGACCTGCGCGGCAGCGGCCGGCCCGACGAGGCCGCCGCCGCCAACCGGCCGACGGTCCAGCCAGGCGAGGGCGACCCGACCCGGCGGGTCGGCGACGAGCTGGTCGGGGGCAGCGACGGCCGCACCTCCTCGCGCGCGGGCGACGACTGATGCCGGCCGACGCGGTGGTGGTGGTCGGGGCGGGTCCTGCCGGCTTGGCCGGTGCCGTGCGCCTGGCCGAAGGTGGCCACCAGGTGCGGCTGATCGCCCGCGGCAACGGCTTCACCCACTGGGGGGCGGGCGCCGTCGACCTGCTCGGGCGGGTGCGCGGCGAGCGGGTCGAGCGGCCGCTCGAGGCGATCGGCCAGCTCCCCGCCGACCACCCCTACCGGCTGGTCGGCGAGGCCGCCGTCCGCGACAGCCTGGACTGGTTCACCCGCTTCGCCGCGGCGGCCGGCCTCGCCCACGCGGGCGACCCCGAACGCAACCGCGACCAGGTCACCGCCCTCGGCACCATGCGGCCAACCTGCCTGCTCCCCGCGCCGGCGGCGGGCCCCCTTCGGTCGGGGCGGGTGGCGGTGGTCAACTTCGAGGGCTTCCGGGACTTCTCGCCCGCCCTGTGCGCGCTCGGGCTGCGGCGGGCCGGGGTGGACGCCTTCCCGGCCACCGCGCCGCTGCCGTCGTGGAACCACGGGCGCTACTTCACCGCCGTGGAGCTCGCCCAGGCGATCGACGACGACGGCTTCCGGCGCCGGCTGGCCCCAGGGATCGCCAGGGTGGCCGCCGGCGCCGAGGCGGTGCTGGTGCCGGCGGTGCTCGGCCTCCGCCGCGGCCAGGAGCCCTGGGCCGACCTGGAGCGGCTGGTCGGCGCCTCGCTGCTGGAGGTCGCCATCCCCCCGCCGTCGGTCCCCGGGCTGCGGCTGTTCACCGCCTACCGGGCGCGGCTGGACACCCTCGGGGTGCGCTGGCAGTTCGGCTTCCCGGCGGTCGGGATCGAGCGGGACGGCGACCGGGTCACCGCGCTGCGCAGCGAAGGCGCCTCCCGGGTGATCGTGACCCGCTGCCGGGAGCTGGTGCTGGCCACGGGTGGCGTGGCCGGCCACGGCATCGAGGCCAACCGGGACGGCACCCTCGCCGAGGTGGTCGCCGGCCTGCCGGTGGCCCGTTTCGCCGACCGCCTCGGGTTCCTCGCCGACCGCTTCCTCGGCGAGCACCCGCTGGGCGCGGCGGGGGTCCGGGTGGACGCCGAGCTGCGCCCGCTGCACGCCTCCGGCGAGCCGGTGTTCGCCAACGTCCGCTGCGTCGGTGGCCTGCTCGCCGGCCACGACCCGACCGTCGAGGGCTCCCGCGAGGGAGTCGCCCTGGCCACGGCCGCGCGTGCCGCCGAGCTGCTCGCCGCCACGCCGGTCAGCTAGAGAGCCGGTCGAGTATCGGCGATGCATCCGACAGCGAAGGGCCACAAGGAGGCCGTAAACATGCCAGCCGCGCATACTCGACTGGCGCTCTAGACCCCGGAGATCCTGGAGGACCTCGTGTTGCACGTGGAACAGACCGCGGACCGCTGCATCAAGTGCAACGTGTGCAACACGGTGTGCCCCGTGTCGGCCGTGACCGATCTGTTCCCTGGGCCCAAGTACGAGGGGCCGCAGGGGCAGCGGTTCCGGGCGGGGATCGACACCGGCGACTCGCCCGACCGGTCGCTGGACTACTGCTCCGGCTGCGGGCTCTGCACCCAGGCCTGCCCCGAAGGCGTGCTGATCGCCGAGATCAACCAGGTCGCCCGCAGCCGCCTGGTCGACGACCGGGGCGGCCTCGCGCTGCGGGAGAACCTGATCAGCCGGCCGCCGCTGATGGGCCGGCTGGCCCGACCGGTGGCGCCGCTGGCCAACCTGCTGATGGCCAGCCGGCCGTTCCGGGTCGCGGTCGAGAAGACCATCCGCGTGCACCGCGACGCGCCCATGCCGCGGTTCTCGTCGACCTCGTTCCGCAGCTGGGCGCGCCGCCACCGTCCCCCCGCCGCCACCACCCGTAGCGTCGCCTACTTCCACGGCTGCGCCGTCCAGGAGTTCGAGCCGGAGATGGGCGCCGCGGTGGTACGGGTCCTGGAACGCAACCGGGTGCGGGTCACGTTCCCGCGCCAGGGCTGCTGCGGTCTGCCGCTGATCTCCAACGGCGGCTTCGAGGCGGGCCGCGCGCTCGCCACCCGGCTGATCGGGCGGCTCCGGGGCGCGGCCGGCGACCCGGGCGTGATCGTGGCCAGCTCGACCTCCTGCGGCATGACCCTCAAGGCCAAGTACCGGGAACTGCTCGGCATGGACGACGACGCCACCCGGTCGGTCTCCCAGGCCGTCTACGACATCTGCGAGTACCTGGTCGGCCTGGACGAGCAGGGCGAGCTGGACCGCTCCTTCCGGCCCCTGCAGGCCAGGGCGGTCTACCACCCGCCATGCCAGCTGATGGCGCACGGCATCGGCGCTCCGGCTCTGGACCTGCTCGCCCTGGTGCCAGGGCTCCAGGTCGAGCAGTCGCGGGCCGGCTGCTGCGGCACCGCCGGCACCTACGGCACCAAGGTGGAGAAGTACCAGATCGCCATGGACGTCGGCCGCAGCCTGTTCGACCAGGTCGCCGAGACCCGCCCCGACTTCGTGGTCTGCGACTCCGAGACCTGCCGCTGGCACATCGCCAAGGCGACCGGCCTGCCGGTCTACCACCCGGTCCAGGTGCTCGACCGCGCCTACGGCGCCCAGGCCGTGGTTTGAACCCGGGCTAACCCGGCCATACCGGAGGGCGACACGACGGCCGACGGCCGTCGCCGCCGCACCGGAGGGACACGGACATGGGCATCCTCGGATGGATCGTGCTCGGCCTGCTCGCCGGGGCCATCGCCAAGGCCATCCTGCCGGGCGACGACCCAGGCGGGATCATCATCACCATGGTCATCGGGATCGTCGGAGCGCTCCTCGGCGGCTTCCTGGCACAGGCGCTGCTGGGCCGGGACACGGTCGACGAGTTCTTCGACATCAGCACCTGGCTGACCGCGATCGTCGGCTCGATCATCCTGCTGTTGCTCTACCGCCTCGCCATCGGCCGCGGCCGTGGCAGGCGCAGGGTGTTCTGAGCTGCTGGGCATTTGGTCATTGACTATCATCGAACGTGTGATCTAGTCTGCCGGTGTGCGGCTGAAGGATTGGGCAGAGCAGCAGGGCATCCACTACCAGACGGCCTGGAAGTGGTTCCGGGACGGCAAGCTCCCTGTCCCGGCGTTGCAGACACCCTCGGGCACGATCCTGGTCCAGCCTGACACAACACCGAGCGCTCGCGGCGGCCTAGGGCTGTACGCCCGGGTGTCCTCCCATGATCAGCGGGCCGACCTTGACCGGCAGGTTGCCCGGCTCGCCCAGTGGGCGACGGCGGCGCAGGCGCCGGTGATCCGCGTCGAGGCCGAGGTCGCCTCCGGCATGACAGGTCGACGGTCCAAGCTTCGACGGCTGCTGGCCGACCCGGCGGTGCAGACGGTGGTGGTGACCCATCATGATCGGCTGGCGCGGATGAACGTCGAACTGGTCGAGGCGACGCTGGCAGCGCACGGCCGGCGGCTTGTCGTGCTCGACGATGGTGAGGTGACCGACGACCTGATCCGCGACATGGTCGAGGTGCTTACCAGCTTCTGCGCTCGCCTGTATGGCCGGCGGTCGGCCCGCAACCGCGCGCTGAAGGCGCTGCGTTGCGCCAAGCGTGACGTGGGGCCGGCCGCCGTCACCGCCCTGGGGGAGGATCGACCGTGATGGCGAGACCTACCGTTACATGAGCGGGCACCGTGGCCATGATCCCCGGGGAGCGCGTCTGCCACATGGATCCTGGTGAGGTGGAGGGCGTGTTGGATCGCTGCTGCTGATGCGTCCGATCGCTGCGCCGTTCGTGGTCGCCCCGCCGGCCGGTGCCCGCATCCGCACCCGGCTTCGGGTGGACGCTGCCGACGAGCAGGTGCTGCGCGCGGTCGGCGAATACCTGGGCCGACTGGCCGGCACCGATCTCGCCTGCCGCTGCGCTGTGGGGCCGGGCACCGACGGCCGCACCGACCGCAAGCGTGCCCTGACCGCAGCATCGTCGTCGCGGTGGGCGGGGGCGATCACGCGCAGCAGCAACGACCAGTGGCAGCGGGGCTGGCGTAACCTGCTGGACGCCCGCGCTGGCCTTGGCCGGGCGATCCGGGTCATCCAGCGGCGGCTGGCCGTGCCGGTCGGCGAGCGGCGCGGCCGGACCCGCGGATATACCACGGCCGAGGAGCGCCACGCCAAGCAGCAGCGCCTGCAGCACCTGCAAGCGAGACTGGCCCGCATTGAGCGCCGGCTCCGGCAGGGCCGCATCAGCGTGGTGCGCGGTGGCCGCCACCTTGCCAAGCTGCGCCACCGTCTCACCGAGGCCAAGCTCACCGAGGGGCAGTGGCGCAACCGCTGGGCGGCCGGGCGCTGGTTTCTCACCGCCGACGGGGAGGCCGACAAGCACCTGGGCAACGAGACGATCAGGGTGCATCCGGAGCAGGGCTGGCTGGAGCTGCGGCTGCCGGCCCCGCTGGCGCACCTGGCCAACGCCCCGCATGGCCGCTACCGGCTGGCCTGCTCGGTTCGCTTTGCCCATCGGGGAGCGGAGTGGGCGGCGCAGGCGGTCAGTGGGGCGGTCCGCTACGACATCGCCTACCAGCCGGATCGCAGCCGTTGGTACCTGTCGGCGAGCTGGACGCGACCGGCGCCGGCGGTGGCCACAGTGCAGCAGGCCACCTCCGGTGGGGTCCTGGCGGTGGATGTCAACGCCGGGCATCTGGCCTGCTGGCAGGTCGACCGGCATGGCAACCCGATACGCCTGGGCATCGACATCCCCCTGGAGTTGGACGGCCTGGCAGCCTCGACCCGGGACGGGCGGCTGCGCGGCGCGATCTGCGCGCTGCTGGAGGTCGCCCACAAGCAGGGCTGCACCGCCATCGGCATCGAAGACCTGGACTTCGCTGACGCGCGACGCACTGGCCGGGAGACCATGGGTCGTGGGCGGCGCGGCAAGCGGTTCCGCCGCACAGTGGCCGGCATCCCGACCGGCCAGTTCCGTGACCGGCTGGCCCAGATGGCCGCCAACCGCCAGATCACGGTGGTTGCCATGGACCCGGGCTGGACCTCGATCTGGGGCCAGGCCTACTGGCGGCGGCCCTTGCAAGCCAAGTACCCCAACCGCAAGATCACCCGGCATCACGCCGCCTGCGTGGTGCTTGGGCGTCGCGCGCTCGGGCTGAAGGCGCGGCGACGGCAAGGCGTGCCCGCACCCCACCGGAGGATGGAAGCCGCCGGGAGGTTCCCGGCCGGTGCGGAGAGCTACCGGCCAGGCCGTGCCGGAGTCCAGGTGCGTGGAGGGCACGACCCGCCCGCAACCCGCCTCGGCGGCAGCCTGGAGCTGCACAAGACCGGCATCGGCGAGCGGACCCGGGTTGGCGTCCAGGTGGCGCAGGACCGTTCGGTGTCACCCGCCAGCGCTGATAGACGCTGATGTACGAGGAATGGTGTTCTGATCAGGCGCCGCCGGCCAGCGCCGGCCTCGGCCGCTCCTCCGGGTTGACCATCACGTCCACCAGGGCGGGCCCGGGGTGGTCGAAGGCCCGGCGCACCGCCTCGTCGACCTCGGCGGCACGCTCGACCCGCAGCCCCATGGCGCCGTTCGCCGCGGCCCAGCTCGCGAAGTCGGTCGTGCCGCCGGTCCCGTCCCCCGACCGTCCCTCTGGCTGGGCGCGGAGCCGTCCGCCGATCGCGGAGGTGTTGCTGACCACCACCTTCACCGGCAGCCGGTAGGCGATCGCGGTGAGCAGCTCGCCCATCACCTTGGCGAACCCGTCGGAGCCGGTGGCGGCGATGCAGCACCGCCCAGGGTGCGCCCACTGGGCGGCGACCGCGTAGGGCAGGCCGGCGGCGATCGTGGCCAGGTTGGCCGAGAGCAGGTACTGGCGGCCGCCGCGGACGTCGAAGTGCCGGGCCGACCAGGTCGCGACCATGCCGGAGTCGGCGGCCAGGATGGCGTCGTCGGCCGCGTGGCGGTCGATCGCCCGCATCAGGTACTGGGGCTGGACCGGGTCGCGGCGCCCGTCCTCGAGCTCGCGCAGGCGCCGGCGCCAGCGGGCCATGCCCGCCTGGACCTCCTCGAGGAAGCCGCGCTCCCGCTTGCGGTCCAGCAGCGGCAGCAGCGCCTGGAGGGTCTCTGCCGCGTCGCCGACCAGGCTGGCCTCCGCCGCGGCGGCGGCGCCCAACCGGGCGAGGTCGGTCTGGACCTGCACGGTGCGGACCTTCCCTGGGTCGGGCAGGCTGCCGGCCCAGGGGAAGTTCGTCCCCACCACCAGCAGGGTGTCGCTGCCCGCCAGGGCGTCCCCGGACGGCCCGGTGCCCAGCACCCCGGCGCAGCCGGTGGTCAGCGGGTGGTCGTCCGGCACCGCGGCCTTGCCAGGCAGGGACTTCACGATCGGGCTGCCCAGCCTCTCCGCCACCGCCAGCAGCTCCTCCGTGGCTGCCAGGCCGCCGGCGCCGACCAGCATCGCCACCCGGCTTCCCTGGTTGAGCACCTCGGCCGCCCGCCGAAGGTCGGCGGCGGGTGGCACGCCCGGGCCGGCGGTGAACAGCGGCGCGGTCGGCGGGGCGCCGGTCGGGGTCATCAGCATCCAGGGGCTCGGGTCGGCGGTGGTTTCCTCCAGGTCGGGGGGGAAGGTGATGTGCGCCACGGTCCCCCTGGCGAGCGCGTGGCCGATGCCGATGTCCACCACGGCCGGGATCTGCACCGGAACGTTGACCCTGACGTTGTAGTCGGCGACGTCCTCGAAGGCCTTCTCCAGCTGCAGCTCCTGCTGGAAGCCGGTGCCCAGCAGCTGGATCTCCTGGCATTCGGTGACCGCCAGGACCGGCTGGTGGTCGAGCTTGGCGTCGTACAGGCCGCCGATCAGGCGGAGCGCACCCGGCCCCGAGGTGGCGAGGCAG
>DASYRU010000179.1:0-10231 GCA_036004165.1 Actinomycetota bacterium | reverse complement strand
GAAGGACAGCGAGGTCGCCCGCAAGCGGGCCGAGATCGGCATGGTCTTCCAGCGCTTCAACCTGTTCCCGCACATGACCGCGCTCGGCAACGTGATCGAGGCGCCGATGCGGGTCAAGGGCGTCCGCAAGGCCGACGCGGTGGCCCGCGCCCGCGAGCTGCTCGGCCAGGTCGGGCTGGCGGAGAAGGCCGACGTCTACCCGGCGCAGCTGTCCGGCGGGCAGCAGCAGCGGGTGGCGATCGCCAGGGCGCTGGCGATGGACCCCAAGCTGATGCTGTTCGACGAGCCGACCAGCGCGCTCGACCCCGAGCTGGTCGGCGACGTGCTGGAGGCCATGCGCAAGCTGGCCGAGGACGGCATGACGATGGTCGTGGTCACCCACGAGATGGGCTTCGCCAGGGAGGTCGGCACCCACCTGGTCTTCATGGACCAGGGCGTGGTGGTGGAGGAGGGCCGGCCGGCCGAGGTGTTCGCCAACCCCCAGCACGAGCGCACCAGGGCGTTCCTGTCCAGGATCCTCTGACAAGGAAGTTGTCCGGCGAGGGCCCGAGGCCTTTGGCTCCGTTCGCGCACCTTCCCCGAGTGCGCGCGTTCTCTACTCGGTCCTCGGACCCCCGCGCTGGACGGCCTCGGGGCCCCCGTGGGGACCCCGATTGCGGGCAGGCTAACAGCCGGCCACCGGCCCGGTCAACCGGCGGAAACCCTTGCGCGGCAACGGGTTCAGCATCGTAGCAGGTGGCACCTGCGACGATGCTGCGGTGGCCCGCCGCCGGTTTCCTCGCGGGCGGCGCTGTTTGAGGGGGGGACCCAGTGGGGAACTAGTTGAGCGCCCTGACCACTTCGCGGACCAGAGGCGATTGCGTGGACCTCACCGTTCCCCCCCTCTCCAGCTGCCTCCCCGACGTTCGCCACACCGCGGCGCGCGCGTTGCAGGGCCTTGATGCGGCGGTCGTCGGCGAGGTGCTGCTCGCGCTCGACGAGGCGGTCAGCAACGCGATCCGCCACGGCTCCCGCGCCGGCGAGCCGGTGCGGGTCTCCCTTGGCGTGGACGGCGGCTGGATCGAGATGACCGTCCGCGACCACGGCCCCACCGCCTACCTGCCGCGGCTGCCGATCGAGCCGCCGCCCAGCCTGTCCATCGGCGGTCGCGGGCTGTGGCTGATCCTCCAGCTGGTCGACGAGGTTCGCCTGGAACGGGTCGGCCAGGGCACGCTGCTGGCCCTGCGCCGGCGGGCCGCCACCCGGGTCCACAGCGGCGCCTGACCGCCGGGGCCCGGTTGTAGACTCGCTGCGTGTCGACCGCCACCTCCCCGCTGGTCCTGCTGGACGGGCACAGCCTCGCCTACCGGGCCTTCTTCGCGCTGCCGAGCGACCTGGCCACCACCACCGGCCAGGTCACCAACGCCGTCTACGGCTTCACCAGCATGCTGGTGAAGCTGTTCGGCGACTTCGCGCCCGACCGCATCGCGGTCTGTTTCGACCTCGGCCGGCCCGCCTACCGCCACGACGTCTACGAGGGCTACAAGGCCAACCGCCGGACCAGCCCCGATGAGTTCATCTCGCAGATGCCCCTGATCCGCGACGTGCTGGCCGCCCTGCGCATCCCGGTGGTGGAGGTGGAGGGCTACGAGGCCGACGACGTGATCGCCACCCTGGTCGGGCAGGCCAAGGCCGAGGGGCTGCCGGTGCTGATCGTCACCGGCGACCGGGACAACCTGCAGCTGATCGACGACCGGGCGGACGTCCGGGTGATGATGACCCGCCGTGGCATCACCGACACCGCCATCTACGACGAGGCGGCCGTCCAGGAGCGCTACGGGGTGCCGCCCGGCCGCTACCTGGACGTGGCGGCGCTGCGCGGCGACGCCTCCGACAACCTGCCAGGGGTGCCCGGGGTGGGGGACAAGACCGCCACCAAGCTCGTGCAGGCCTACGGCAGCGCCGAGGAGGTGGTCGCGCACGCCGCCGAGCAGCGCGGCAAGCTGCGCGACAACCTGCTCGCCAACGCCGACGGCGTGCTGCGCAACAAGCAGCTGATGATCCTGCGCGACGACGTTCCCCTGCCGGTCGGCGTCCGCGACCTGCGCATGGGGTCGTGGGACCGGACCGAGATCCACCGCCTGTTCGACACCCTCGAGTTCCACCCGCTGCGCGAGCGCCTGTTCGCCACCACCGCCCAGCCGGGCCCGGTCGACGCCGGCTTCCAGGTGGACGGGCGGGCGCTCGGCGCCGGCGAGCTGGCCTCCTGGCTCCACGAGGTGCCCGCCGGGGCGCAGGTCGCCCTGGCCGCCCGCCTGATCACCCGGCCAGGCACCGCCGAGCTGACCGGCATGGCCTTCTGGGCCGAAGGTCGCGGCGCCGTGTGGGCGGACCTGGACGAGGCCACGCCGGGCGACCTGGAGGCGCTGGCCGCGCTGCTCGCCGACCCGGAGCGGCCCAAGCTGGCCCACGACGCCAAGTACCTGTACCTGGCCGTCTGGGCGCGCGGCTGGGAGCTCAGCGGGTTGGCCATGGACACCGCCCTGGCCGCCTACCTCGCGCTGCCCGCCCAGCGGACCTACGACCTCGCCGACCTCGCCCTCCGCTACCTCCGCAAGGAGCTGCGGCCGGAGGGGGCCGGCCGCGAGGAGCAGCCCGCCGGGGAGGGCACCCAGCTCGCCCTCGACACCGGCGAGGCCGACACCTGGGCCGACTGGTGCCTGCGGGTCACCGCGGTCGGCGAGCTGGCCGAGGCGCTCGGCAAGGAGATGGCCGCGATGGACGTCGAGCGGCTGGCTCGCGAGGTGGAGCTGCCGCTGGTCCCGATCCTCGCCAAGCTGGAACGCACCGGGATCGCCGTCGACCTGTCGGTGCTCGAGGAGATCGGCGACCGCCTCGACGCGAGGCTGGCCGACCACGAGGCCCGCGTGTACCAGCTCGCCGGCGAGCAGTTCAACATCGGGTCCAACCCGCAGCTGCAGCAGATCCTGTTCGAGAAGCTGCGGCTGCCGAAGACCAAGCGGATCAAGACCGGCTACACCACCGACGCGGCCGCGCTGGCGCAGCTGGCGGTGACCAACCCCCACCCGATCCTGGACGCGCTGCTCGGCTACCGCGAGGTGGCCAAGCTGAAGAACACCTACATCGACACCCTGCCCAAGCTGGTCAGCCCCTCGAGCGGCCGCATCCACGCCCAGTTCAACCAGCTGGTCGCCTCCACCGGCCGGCTCTCCAGCCAGAACCCCAACGTGCAGAACATCCCCATCCGCACCGAGACCGGCCGGGAGATCCGCCGGGCGTTCGTGGCCGGCCAGGGGACCGAGGGGCTGCTGGTGGCCGACTACGCCCAGATCGAGTTCCGGGTCCTTGCCCACCTGGCCGGCGACGAGGCGCTGATCGAGGCGTTCCTCGGCGGCGAGGACGTGCACGCCACCGTCGCCGGGATGGTCTGGGGGCTGCCGCCCGACCAGGTCGACCGGGAGCTGCGGGCCAGGGTCAAGATGGTCACCTACGGGCTCGCCTACGGCCTGTCGGCCTACGGCCTCGCCCAGGGGATCGGCATCGCCCCCGACGAGGCGAAGGCGCTGATGGACACGTACTTCGAGCGCTTCGGCAAGGTCAAGGCCTACCTGGACGGGGTCGTCACCCAGGCGCGGCGCGACGGCTACACCCATACCATCCTCGGCCGCCGCCGCTACCTGCCCGACCTGGCCTCCGACTCCTACCAGCGGCGGCAGATGGCCGAGCGGATGGCCCTGAACGCCCCCATCCAGGGATCGGCGGCCGACATCATCAAGATGGCCATGGTGGCGGTCGACCGGGCGATGACCGACCAGGGCCTGGCCAGCCGCATGGTGCTGCAGGTGCACGACGAGCTGGTCTTCGAGGTCGCCCCCGGCGAAGGGGAGCGCCTGGCCGAGCTGGTCCGGCGGGAGATGCAGGACGTCTACCGCCTGCGGGTGCCGCTGGAGGTCTCCATGGCGACCGGGCGCTCCTGGGCCGAGGCGCAGCACTAGAGCGCCGGCCAAGTACCCACGGCGCGCCTGCTGCGGGCTCCCTGCTGGCCCAGCGCAGTCGAAAAGGCGGCGCCGATACTTGGCCGGCGCTCTAGGGAACCGTTCCGACCCCGCCGGTGTACTGGGGTTCGGGTTCCAAGCGCCGAGGAGGCCGCCATGCCCAGACGCCGGTTGCGCTCGATCGTCCTGCTGCTCGCCCTGCTGGCCGCCACCGTGCTGGCGGCCGCGCCGCCGGCCTCCGCCGGCGGTGGCTGCCATCGGCCGGCGACCGAGGGTCGCGGCGGCACGCTCACCCTGAGCGAGCTGTGCTTCAGCCCGACCGTGCTGCGGGTCGCCCCCGGCAGCGAGGTGACGGTGGTCAACAAGGACTCGGTCGCCCACCCCCTCGGCCGCTCGGGTGGCGACTGGTACTGGGACGGCAACGTCGGCGACCGCGCCACCGTCCGGTTCGAGACGGCCGGCATCCAGCCGTTCTTCTGCTACCAGCATCCCGGGATGGTCGGCGTGGTGGTGGTCGGCGACGGCCGCGGCGCCGGCGGCGCCAGCACCGTCGAGGTGGCCGAGCAAGCCGCCCAGGACGCCGGGGGCGGCGCCGCGGCCGCCAGCACGCCGGCCCGGGCGTCGATCCCGGCGGCCTGGCTGCTGGTGGTCGCCGCCGCCGCGCTGCTCGGCGCCGCCGGCGGGACCCGCCTTGCCACGCGGGGCCGCTCCCGCGCCTAGCTCACCCCACCAGGCAAGAAGGCGGCGACCTGGGCGTCTTCCACGCCCAGGTCGCTGTCGTGCGGCCACAGTACCGCGGCCGGCGCGGACCGACCTCTCCGGGAAGGGATACCAAACTCGCAGGTCATGCGCGCATGAACCGTTGACGCGACGGAGTGGCGACGGCTACCATCTGCCGAACCACTGTGGGCTTTTCTGCCAGTGTGTTCTGACGCTCATCGCGTCGCCTCACCGCCACGGAAAATGTCCCCAGGGGGAGCCTTCTGTCCGACAGTCTAGGAGACGAGCAGTTGACCGAGTCCACCGATCGACCCATCACCCACGCTGAGCAGGAACTGCCTGGTGTGACCACCCAGGTGACCCAGAACGACGTCGGCTCCGCCGAAGACCTCGCGGCCGCCTACGAGGAGTCGCTGAAGGCCTTCGACGAGGGCGACATCGTGGACGGCTACGTGGTGAAGGTCGATCGCGACGAGGTGCTGCTCGACATCGGCTACAAGTCCGAAGGCGTGATCCCCTCCCGCGAGCTGTCCATCAAGCATGACGTCGACCCCAACGAGGTCGTCTCCCTCGGTGACCACATCGAGGCGCTGGTCATGCAGAAGGAGGACAAGGACGGCCGCCTGATCCTGTCCAAGAAGCGGGCCCAGTACGAGCGGGCCTGGGGCACGATCGAAAAGAAGAAGGAGAACGACGAGATCGTCGAGGGGACGGTCATCGAGGTCGTCAAGGGCGGCCTGATCCTCGACATCGGCCTGCGGGGCTTCCTGCCGGCGTCGCTGGTCGAGATGCGCCGCGTCCGCGACCTGCACCCGTACGTGGGCCGCACCCTCGAGGCCAAGATCATCGAGCTCGACAAGAACCGCAACAACGTGGTCCTGTCCCGCCGGGCGTGGCTGGAGGAGACCCAGTCGGCCACCCGGCGTGCCTTCCTGCACACGCTGCGAAAGGGCGAGATCCGCAAGGGCGTCGTCTCCAGCATCGTGAACTTCGGTGCCTTCGTCGATCTCGGCGGGGTCGACGGCCTGGTGCACGTGTCGGAGCTGTCCTGGAAGCACATCGACCATCCCTCCGAGGTGGTCGAGGTCGGCCAGGAGGTCGAGGTCGAGGTGCTGGACGTCGACCTGGAGCGCGAGCGGGTCTCGCTGTCGCTCAAGGCGACCCAGGAAGACCCCTGGCGGCAGTTCGCCCGCTCCCACCAGATCGGCGAGCTCATCCCCGGCCGGGTCACCAAGCTCGTACCGTTCGGCGCCTTCGTCCGGGTCGACGACGGGATCGAGGGGCTCGTGCACATCTCGGAGCTGGCCGAGCGCCACGTCGACATCCCCGAGCAGGTCGTCAGCGTCGGTGAGGAGATCACCGTCAAGGTCATCGACATCGACCTGGACCGCCGCCGCATCTCCCTCTCGCTCAAGCAGGCCACCCAGGACCAGACCCAGGCGGTCGCCGCCGAGGACGAGCTGGCCCTCGAGGAGGGCGGCGCCGCCTACGAAGGCTACGAGGGCGGCGAGTACGCCGAGGGTGCCTATGCCGACGGCGACTACGCCGACGGCAGCTACGTCTACGACGAGCAGGGCAATCCCATCGGTGTCATGCCGGGCACGGCGATGGCCGAGGCGTTCCAGGAGGCCGGCTTCTACGACGCCAACTACTCGGAGACCACCGACTCCGACGCGGATACGCCGGAGGCGGCCGAGGAGCAGGCCGACGAGGGCGCGGAGGTCGAGCAGGCCGCCAATGCCGAGCGCCACGGCGTCCGCCCCGGGCGGCGTGAGCAGGAGGGGCAGGACACCCTCGAGGACATCGTCGAGGACCTGAAGCGCAAGAACGCCAGCGAGTAGGCCGCCGGCCGCCGGCCGGCGATCGCTCAGCAGGACGACCTGAGGGGGCCGCCATGCTGCTGGTCGGGCTCACCGGGGGGATCGCGTCGGGCAAGAGCACGGTCTCGGCCATGCTCGCCGAGCGGGGAGCCGAGGTCATCGACGCCGACCACATCGCCCGCCAGGTGGTGATGCCTGGCACCCCGGCGTGGTGCAAGATCCGCGACCACTTCGGGCCGGGGGTGCTGTTCCAGGACGGATCGATCGACCGCCAGGCGCTCGCCGACATCGTCTTCGCCGACCCGGCCAAGCTGACCCTGCTGAACGAGATCACCCACCCGGCGATCTTCGCCCGCATCGCCGACCGCCTCGAGGCCCACCACGACCAGGACGTGGTGGTGGTGCTGGACGCCGCGCTGCTGATCGAGGCCGGGCTGGCCGACGGGGTGGACGTGCTGGTGGTGATCCACTCGCCGCGCGAGATCCAGGTCGAGCGGCTGGCTTCCAAGGGCATGGGGGAGCGCGACGCCAGCGCCCGCATCGCCGCGCAGCTCGCGCCCGAGCAGCGGCTGGAACGGGCCGACATCGTGATCGACAACACCGGATCGCTGGAGGAGCTGGGACGCCGGGTGGACCAGCTCTGGGCCGACCTGCAGCGCCGGCTCGCGGAGCGGACCGGCCACGTCGCCCGCGGCAGCCTCCCGTGACTGCGGCCCTGCGCGGGCTGTAGCCTGCGCGGTATGAGCGATCCGCCCCCCCTTCCCGACCCGGTCGAATGTGTACTGTTCGACGCCGGCGACACCCTGCTGTCGCCCAGCCCGAGCTTCCAGGGACGGTTCGTTCAGGTCGCAGCGCGAGCCGGCCTCGAGCTGGAGGAGGCGCAGGTCACGGCCGCGATCGCCGCCGCCGTCCGGGCCGCCGAGTGGCCCACGGACTGGACCGACCCGGCGACCCAGCGGTCGTTCTGGATCCGCTTCTACCGGCAGGTGCTGGCCGATCTCGGCCACACCGACGGGGTGGCACTGGCCGAGGCGCTGTTCGAGTCCTTCAGCGACCCGGCCGCCTACAAGCTGTTCGCCGACGCCCGGCCGGCCCTTGAGGCGCTGGCCGGGCGGGGCATCAAGCTCGGCGTCGTCTCCAACTTCGAGCCCTGGCTGGAGCAGGTGCTCGCCCTCGAGGGCGTCGACCATCTGTTCGCTGCGGTGGCGATCTCCGGCAAGCTCGGAGTGGCCAAGCCGGAGCCGGCGATCTTCCTGGCCGCCCTGCGGCAGGCCGGGGTGGCGGCCGAGGCCTGCGTCCACGTCGGCGACCAGCAGATCAACGACGTGGAGGCGGCAAGGGCGGTGGGGATCACGCCGGTGCTGATCGACCGCTACGCCCGCACGCCGGACGCCCCCGGCCACCGGATCGAGCGCCTGACCGAGCTGGTCGAGCTGCTCGACGGGGGGTCCGGCCGGAGGGGTCCGGGGAACCCCGAAGGCCGGAGGGGTCCGGGGAACCCCGAGGGGGTGCCCCGGACGGTCGGGCCCCGGTCAGACGGGCTCCCAGAAGCCCCCCCGGTCGGCGGGGGAGGGTAGGCGGCGATGGACCGCAGCTTCTGGCGGGTCATCGCCAACGACGAGAACGCCCTCCCGCAGGGCGAGTGGGTCGCCGAGCTGACCCCGGAGCTGCTCGGCTGGCTCGGCTCCACCGACCCCGAGCTGCGGGACGAGTTCGCCTACCGGATCCTGGCCGCCTGGATCGAGCGCGGCCAGTACGGCGCCGACCAGCTGCGCACCATCGCCAAGCAGATGACCGCCAACCTGGAGGCCGGGTTGGGCGAGGACGGCACCGACTCGGTGTTCCTGCGCACCTACTCGGTGCTGATCCTCATGGAGGTCGTCGCGTCCGACAACGTCAGCCCGTTCCTCGACCCCGCCGACCTGGACGGCTTCCTGGAGGCGGCGCTCGGCTACCTGCGGCGCGAGCGGGACCTGCGCAGCTGGGTGCCAGGGCCCGGCTGGGCGAACGCGGTCGGGCACACCGCCGACCTGCTGATGATGCTGGCCCGCAGCCCGCACCTGGGCGCGGCGGAGCTGGAGCGGATCCTGGAGGCGATCGCCGACCGGCTGCTCACGCCCGCGCCGGTGGTGTTCGTCCACCACGAGGACGAGCGGCTGGCCTACGCGGCGCTCAACGTCCTGCGCCGCGACCTGATCGGCCGGCCGCGGCTGACGGCATGGCTGGACCGCTTCACCGCTCCCGCCGGCCAGGACTCCTGGCGTGCGGCGTTCGCCAGCGAGGCCGAGTCGGCCGCAAGGGCCAACGTGACCGCCTTCCTGCGCAGCCTCTACTTCCAGGTGCTGCTCGCCGAGAGCCCACCGCCCGAGCTGCGTGAGACCCTCGACGCCATCCTGCAGACCCTCAGGCGCGCCGACATCGGCTTCTACGACCTGGCCTGAGCTGCCGTCAGGGGGTGATCGAGGCGTTGCTTGCCCGCACCCGGCGGGCCAGCTCCTCGAGCATCTTGATCGCCAGGCTGGGGTGCTCGCGCAGGGCGGCCCGGAAGTTCCAGCTGCTCAGGGCGAGCGTCCGCACCGGCGTCTCGGCCAGCACCGTCGCCGTGCGCGGCCCGCGGTCCAGCAGGGCAATCTCGCCGAAGAAGGCCCCGGAGCCGAGCCGCTGCCGGGTGCGGCCGCCGATGATCACCTTGGTCTCGCCCGAGAGGATGACATGCAGGCCGGCGGCGGTCTGGCCCTCCTTCAGGATCTGCTTGCCCGCGGGGTAGTCGACCTCCTTGAGGAAACGGCCAAGGCTGGCGAGCTCCCGGTCGGAGCAGGACGAGAAGAGCGGGACCGTCTTGAGTTGTTGCACCAGCTCCTTGCTCACGCGTCGGCGCGCAGCCATCGCCTCTCCTCTCGTCGGCCGGTCAGCGAAGCGTACCTCAACCAGGGCCCGGCTCCAGCTCCGCCAGGGCCCAGGCGGCCAGCGCGGCCGCGCTGAGCAGGTGCCAGGCGGCGTGGCCCTGCAGGACGCTGTCCGGGTCGCAGAGCGGCCCGCCGGTCCGTCCGAGCGTCCAGGCGGCCGCGCCGGCCGCCAGCGCCGCCAAACCGGCGCGGTAGGCGGTACGGCGCCGAGGCGACCATCCGGCCCGACGCCCGCTTCGGGCGACCGCCGCCTCCGATCCCGCCAGCAGCGCCGCGAGCCCGGCGGTCAGGGCACCCCCGACCCGTGGGACCAGTGCCAGCAGCACGCCGCCGGCCCCGGCCGTGGCCGCCGCGGCCGGCACCGCACGGGTCCGGGCCCCGCCGAGCACGGCCAGGTCGTGGACGGCGACGAAGGACAGGGCCGCGCACAGGCCGGCGTCGTGGAGCCAGCGGGCGGCCGGCGACCCTGGCCCGTGGAAGTCGACGCTGCCGACGCCGACGGCCGCCACCACCAGCCCGAACGTCAGCCGCTCTCGGCGCAGCGGCGCCCCCCGCGGCAGCGCGCGGCCGGCCAGCCAGGCGCCGACCAGCAGGTAGGCGGCGGCGGAGGCGGTGTTGACCGGCTGGGCGACCAGCCCGTCGCGCAGCCGCTCGCAGTCGCCCGCCCCAAGCCCGAGCGGCACGGCGCCGTCCCCGGTGGCGGCCCTCAGCCGACGCGCTCGATGTTGGCCCCGAGCCCCCGCAGCCGCTCGTCGATCCGCTCGTAGCCCCGGTCGATCTGGCCGACGTT
>DASYRU010000178.1:0-4040 GCA_036004165.1 Actinomycetota bacterium | reverse complement strand
TGTACGGCAGGGGCGACGAGCTGCTCAGCAGGGCGTTGGCGCGCCACCCGAGGGTCGCCCGCCTCTTCCACGTCCAGGCGCCGATCAACCCCGCCGAGCTGCGCGGCCGCTTCCGCGACCCTCGCTGGGAGCAGGACATGGAGGGCCAGCTCCGCCGGCTGGGCGGCCTCGAGGAAGACGGCGTGTTCCTGTTCACCCCAACGGCCGGGCGCGACGGCCACGAGGCCGCGCTCGACGGCACCGTCGCGATGCTGGAGCGGGAGCAGGCGTTCGCCAGGCCGCTGCTGATGCTGCACGGCCTGATGCACCCGTTCGCGGGCGCGCTGGCCAGCCGGCTCGGCGGCCGGGGCGTCGTCAGGCTGGCGATGGTCCGCCGGGACGCCCGCGCCGCCTACCCGTCCGACAGCGACGAGCGCCAGGCCCTCGACGACGTCTACCGGGCGCAGCTCTCCGGCGCCGACCTGGTGTGGGCGGGCACCCGCGAGCTGCGTGAGGAGTTCACCGCCCTGAACCCGCGGACCGTGCTGCACCCGGTCGGCGCCGACCAGGGCCTGGCCGGCGGCCGCCCGGCGGTCGAGCTGGCCGACCTCCCTCGCCCGCTGGTCCTGTATGCGGGGTCGATGCGCGCCTACCTGAACGTCGGGCTGATCCGCGGCACCGCCGAGCGCCTCGGTGACGCCAGCTTCGTGTTCGTCGGCCCCGCCGCCGACTTCCTGCTACCCCTGGTGTCCGGCCTCCGCAACGTCCACGTCATCGGCCCCCGCCCCTACGGCCTGCTCGCCGACTACCTCGCCGCCGCCGACGTCGCCATCGCCCCCCACCAGGTCGCCCCAGCGACCAGAGCAGTCGTCCCGGAGAAGCTGTTCGGCTACCTCGCCGCCGGCCTCCCCGTCGTCACCACCGAGGTCGCCGGCGCCGAAGAGCTGCGCCGCCTGGTCTGGATCGCCCGCGACCCCTCCGAATTCGCCAGAGCCATCCAAGGCGCCCTCAAACGCGACCGCTCCCGCCGCCGCGCCCTCCGCCAAGCCGCCGTAGCCCCCCTCTCCTGGGACGCAATAGCCGCCCACACACTCGCAACCGTTGACGCCGTACGCACCGGCACCGACCTACCACCCCCCCCAGAAATCAAGACCCCGTCGATCCCTGGTTTCCTGGCCCGCTGACCCCGATCGATCCCGGTTTTCTGGGCCCGTTGCGCCGAGGGGGGCGGCCGGGCCCCGCCCGACCGACTGGTTTGCGGCGGAGAGAGGGCGGCCGGCCGCCCCCCGCACCCACGCCGAGCCGACCTGGCATCCTGGAACAACCCCGAAGCTGAGGAGCCCCGGTTGCCCGACGACCAGACGCCGCCACCCGAGCACCCCGACACGCTCGCCGGCCAAGGCACCACGACCTGCTACCGGCACCCGCAGCGCCCAACCGGCCTGCGCTGCTCCCGCTGCGGCCGGCCGATCTGCGGCGAGTGCGCCAACCCTGCCCCGGTCGGCCAGCTCTGCCCGGACGACGCCCGCTCCCGGGTGCGGGTCCGCGGGCTGCCCGGCCAGGAGCGCCCGCTGGTCACCATGGCCCTGCTGGGGCTGAACACCCTCATGCTGCTGGTCTCGGCGGCGCTGACCGGCAGCGCGTTCGGCCTGCTCGACCCGTCGGCGCCGGCGCTGTGCCGGCTGGGGGCGCTCAACGCGGCCGCCATCGCCGAGGACGGGCAGTGGTGGCGCCTGCTGACGGTGATGGTGCTGCACGGCGGGCTGCTCCACTGGGCCTTCAACAGCTGGGCGCTGTGGGTGTTCGGGCCGACCCTGGAGGGCCTGCTCGGCCGCGCCCGCTTCCTCGCCCTGTACGTCGGCGCCGGCTTCGCCGGCGCGGCCGCCAGCTTCGCCTTCAACCACACCGAGCTGGGCGTCGGCGCCTCAGGGGCGATCTTCGGGCTGCTGGGCGCGCTGATGGCGTACTTCTTCCGGCGCCGCCGTGCCGGTGGCGCCGTGCCGCTGCAGAACCTCCTGCTGGTCCTGCTCCTCAACGTGTTCATCGCCTCCCAGAACCCCAGCATCGACAACCTCGCCCACGCCGGCGGCTTCCTCGCCGGCCTCGGCGCGATGGCACTGCTTGAGGCGGTGCCCGAGCGGAACCGTGAGCTGCGGTGGGCCGCGCTGGCCCTGCCGTTCCTGGCCGGCGTGGTCCTCACCGTCGTCGGGGTGCAGACCTACGCGGCCGGTAGCGGCCTCACCTGCGTGGGGGCGTAGGCCCGCCTGGCGGGTTGCCGGCGGGCTTCATGGCGCGGGTGCGCAGGTACAGGGCGTTGCTCGTGCCGATCAGGAAGGGGTCGGCCAGGGCGAGCAGGAGCGCCAGCGCGGCCATCACCCTGAAGCTGAGGGTGAAGCTTCCAAGCACCAGCCCGGAGGCCTGGAGCAGCCCGATGAGCAGACAGATCGGGAAGTTGGCGGCGGCCACGCGGTGGGAGTGGGCGGTCGCGTCGCGGACGCGCCGCTCGCCGTCGAGCACGACCCGCTGGGTGAGCACCGCCAGGAAGGCGAGCGCGAAGCCGAACAGCGGCCACAGCCCGAGGGCGAGCTTGGCCTGCTCGTCCTGGGACAGCGGCTCCGAGTCGGCGCGGCCGAACAGCAGCAGCCCCACCGTCAGGGCGAGCAGCAGGTAGACGGCGCGCACCAGGAAGGCCCGCAGTCCAGGGCCGATCGAGCGTCGCATGGCCGCCAGCGCCTGGCCGGCCGCGGGAGGGACCGGCTCCAGCGCCCCGGCGAGCCAGGCGATCAGGAACAGCTCCGCCAGCAGGCCGGCCGCCAGCAGCCCCACCGCCAGGGGGACCGCCACCACCGCCGCATCCGGCTGCAGGAAGACCGGCAGGCCGCCGACGGTCACCGCCACCACGGCGGCGAAGGGCCGGCGCCGGTACTGGCGCCAGGCGTCGCGGAGGACGGCGGCGAACACGGGCTCCTCGCGGGTGGCGTCGACGGGCGCGCCTATCCTACGGGGTGGACACCTCCGACAGGAGCAGGTTTCGCATGGCCCACGCCAGCGGCACGACCCGCCTCACCGCCCTCTCCCACGGTGCCGGCTGCGCCTGCAAGCTTCCCCTGGCGACCCTCGAACGGCTGATGGCGACCGTCGGCCCCGGGCTCGGCGGCGCCAACGGCGACCTGCTGGTCGGGGCGGCCGAGGGCGACGACGCCGCGGTGCTGCGGCTCGACCCGGACCGGGCGCTCGTGCTGACCACCGACTTCTTCACCCCGATCGTGGACGACGCCGGCGACTGGGGCCGGATCGCGGCCGCCAACGCCCTCTCCGACGTGTACGCGATGGGCGGCCGGCCGCTGGTCGCCCTCAACCTCACCGCCTGGCCGGCCGCCGACCTGCCGTTGGAGCTGCTCGCCGAGGTGCTGCGGGGCGGGGCCGAGGTGGCGGCGAGGGCCGGCTGCCTGGTGGTCGGCGGCCACTCGATCGACGACCCTGAGCCGAAGTACGGGCTCGCCGTGGTCGGGCTGGCCGACCCGGACCGGCTGCTGACCATCGACCGGGCCCGGCCGGGCGACCGGCTGCTGCTGACCAAGCCGCTGGGCACCGGGGTGGTCGCCACCGCGGTCAAGCGTGGCGAGCCCGACCCGGCGGTGGTCGCGGCTGCGGTCGCCGCCATGACCTCCCTGAACCGGGACGCCGCCGAGGCCGCCCTGACCGCCGGGGTGCTGGCGGCCACCGACGTGACCGGCTTCGGGCTCCTCGGCCACCTGCACCGGATGCTGCGGTCCAGCGGGGTGGCCGCCGAGGTGGACGCCGCCCGGGTGCCGTTCCTGCCCGGCGCGGCCGAGCTGGCCGCGGCCGGCTTCGTGCCGGGCGGCACCCGCAACAACGAGGCCTTCCTGCGGGAGCGGGTCGAGCTCGAACCGGGCCTGCCGCCGGTGGTCGCCACCCTGCTGCACGACGCCCAGACCTCCGGCGGCCTGCTGCTCTCGGTGGCGCCGCAGGGGCTGGCCGGGCTGGTCGCCGACCTCCGCGGCCGCGGCGTGGAGCCCGCCCTGGTCGGCCGGGTGCTC
>DASYRU010000177.1:0-5863 GCA_036004165.1 Actinomycetota bacterium | reverse complement strand
TGATGTACGAGAACGACGGCCACGCATGATCGAGATCGTATTGCGACGGCTTGGCCGGATGATCTGGATGCGAGTGATAGAACCCGAGTAAATCTGCGCGAAGCTCGGTGCCGCGGCGCTCGGCCGCCATGTAGTCCTGCGGACGGACCAGAAAACGCCGTCGCGGCCCCTCTTCGGTCGTATTGGGCAGCGCGAACGTTGCGGTGACCACGCCGTCGCGGCCATACAGAGCGCCGCAGCACTCGTTCGGGTATGTCTCGACGCCGTGAGCAGCGATCGCTTCGGCCATGCCCGGCATCAGCGACAACGCCATCAACTCTGCGCCTCCGCGCCTTCATCCCACAGCCGCTCGGACAGATACTTCTCGCCGCCGTCTGGGAACACGATCACGAACACGGCGTCCGAGGTGCGGCGCGCCACGTGCAGCGCACCGACAAGGTTCGCCCCGCTCGAGATGCCCACGAACAGACCCTGTCTCGCCAACCGTCGCGTCACGTCGAACGCGTCCTCGGTGCTGATGCCCAGATCCTCGTCGGCCAACGCCGGATCGTAGATCCCGGGAACGATGGCCGTGTCCATGTGCTTCAGCCCCTCGAGCCCATGAAGTGGCGAATCCGGCTGCACCGAGATCAACTTGATCGACGGGTTCACCTCGCGACACTTGCGACCGACACCGACGAACGTGCCGCTCGTGCCCAGCCCGGCCACGAAATGGGTGACCTCGGGGCAGTCCCGCCAGATCTCCGGCCCCGTGCCGCGGTAGTGGGCGTCGACGTTGGCCGGGTTGCCGTACTGGTCGAGCATCACCCAGTCGGGGTGGTCGGCGGCCAGCCGCTCGGCCAGCGCGATCGCCCCGTTGGAGCCGCCCTCGGCCGGCGACGGCACCAGCTCCGCGCCGTACAGCTCCAGCAGCTGGCGGCGCTCGGCGGAGGTGTTCTCCGGCATGACCACCACCAGCCGGTAGCCGCGGACCCGGGCGATCAGGGCCAGCGCGATGCCGGTGTTGCCGCTGGACGGCTCGACCAGGGTGGCGCCGGCCGCCAGCCTGCCGGCCTTCTCGGCGTCGTCGACCATTGCGCGGGCGATCCGGTCCTTGACGCTACCGGTCGGGTTGTTGCCCTCCAGCTTGACCCACAGCCGCACGTTGGACCGGGGCGAGAGCCTCGGCAGCCCGACCAGCGGCGTGTTGCCGATCGCGTCCGCCAGGTCCTCGTAGCGCATGGCTCAGCCGCCTGCCACGGCGGGGAGGATCGCCACCACGTCGCCGTCGTCGAGCTTGGCGTCCAGCGCGCCGAGGAAGCGGACGTCCTCGTCGTTGACGTAGACGTTGACGAAGCGGTGCAGGGAGCCGTCCTCGTTGAGCAGCTGACCGGCGATCCCCGGGTAGCGGCGGTCGAGGTCGCCGAGCAGCTCGCGGACGGTGTCGCCCTCGGCGGCGACGGCCTTCTCGCCGTCAGCGTACTTGCGAAGGATGGTCGGGATACGGACTTCGACGGCCATTCACGGCCTCCTGGAGGGTGGGTGCGGCATGCTGCGCCCGTGGCCCCGGGCGCTCAGGCGCCCGTGACCGGCCGGCGGCGACATCGCCCGTAGCGGGCGGCCGGGCCCTGCCGGTGCCAGACCGGGGAGGCGAGCCCGTCGGCTGGCGGGCTGGCGGCCGCACCGTGGCCCACCGCACTCACCCCGCCACCGGGCTCACCCGTCCGGAAACCTCCACCGGCTCCTCGTCGACCTGGCCGTCGCGGATGCGGAAGACCCGCAGCACGGGCCGCTCCCGGTCGGCCAGGGACAGGATCAGGTAGGCGGCGTCCGGGTAGGCGGCCAGCTCCACGTCGGTGCGGGACGGGTAGGCCTCGGTGGCCACGTGGGAGTGGAAGATGCCGACCAGGTCGAGACCGAGGTCGTCCATCTCGGTCATGGCCCGAAGCTGCGCCTTCGGCTCGACGATGTAGAAGCTCGGGCTGGCCTCGGCGTTGGGCAGCGCGTAGACACGCTCGACCGCGCCGTCGCGCCCCGCCAGCAGCGCGCAGGCCTCGTTGGGGTACCCGCCCCTGGCGTGCGCCACCAGCGTCTCGTACTGGTCCTGGTCGATCGCCAGCATCCCCGTCCCGTCTGCTCCGCTTGCCGTTCAACGCAGCCAACGCCCCGCGCCTGGCCCATGTTCCGGCGGAACCTCCAGCTCACGAGCGTAGCATCGGGCCTCCCGCGCGACCATCACCGGACGATCGTCACCCTGCGGCGCCAGCGCATGCCGTGGGGCTTGACAGATGGATACCATCAGTATCAGAGTGATGATGGTTTCCTAGTTCTGGGGGTATTCAAGTGCGGCAGCGGCTCACGCGTGGTGAGCGCAAGGAACAGACCAGAACCGACATCGTGGCCGCCGCGCGCGACGTGTTCCTGCGGCGTGGCTTTCACGGTGCGTCGCTGGAGGAGATCACCGAGCACGCCGGCTACACCAAGGGCGCCGTCTACTCGAACTTCGCCGGCAAGGACGAGCTGTTCCTGGCCGTGCTCGACGCCCATGCGGCCGACCGGTCGCGTGCCTACATGGAGGCGGCGCTCGGCGGCTCCGGCATGGAGGGCGGCCTGCGCGCGGTGTCGCGGGAGATGAGCTCCGGTGTCCTGGCCGATCCCCGTTGGGTGCCGGTGCTGATCGAGTTCTGGACCCACGCCTCCCGCGACGAGCGGCTGCGCCGGCAGGTGTCCGAGCGCCACGAGCGCGGGTTGGACACGATCGCCGCCCTGCTGGAGATGCTGGCCGCCCGCCACGGCGTCGCCTACCGGATCCCGGCGCGCGAGGTGGCCCGCGGCCATGCCGCCCAGCGCAACGGCATGGAGCTGGAGCGGCTGCTGGACCCCGACGCCGCGCCGCCCGAGCTGTTCGAGGAGATGACCGTCGGCTTCGTGCTCGGCCTGACCAGCGCCCGACCCTCCACCGCCGACGCCGACGGAAGGGACACCGGATGACCACCACCACGCCCTCCGCGGCGGCCGGCCAGCTCGAGCGGCTGCGCGACCTCGCCGGGCAGCTACGCGCACGCGACGACTGGTCGCGCGAGCAGCTGCTGGCCCACCAGGCCCAGCGGCTGCGCGCGCTGCTCCGGCACGCGGTCGCCCGCTCCCCGTTCTACCGCGAGACGCTCGGCGCCGACGCCGCGGAGCGGCCGCTGGCCGAGCTGCCGACCCTGCCGAAGGCCACCCTCATGGAGCGCTTCGACCAGATCGTCTGCGACCCGCGGCTGCGCCGCGGCGAGCTGGAGGCGCACCTGCAGGGACCCGACCCCGCCCGGCCGTTCCTCGGCGAGTACCGGGTGTTCACCACCTCGGGCTCCACCGGGCTGCGGGGGATCTTCGCCTTCACCCAGGACGAGTTCGCCCTCTGGATCGCCGCCAACCTGCGCATGCTCGGCCGCATCGGGCTGGGGCCGGGAACGCGCCTGGTGGCGATCGGCGCCCCCAGCCCGCTGCACCTGACCAGGCAGCTGTTCGCCATCTTCCAGGCCGGCCACCAGGGCGCCCCGCGCCTGTCGGCCGTCACCCCGCTCCCCGAGCTGGTCGACGCGCTCAACGACTACCAGCCCGAGGCGCTGATCGGCTACCCCACCATCGCCGGCCAGCTGGCCGACGAGCAGGCCGCCGGGCGCCTGCACATCCGGCCACGGCTGGGCGCCTACGGCGCCGAGCCGCTCACACCCGATCTCCGGCGCCGCATCCGCGCCGCCTGGGACTTCGAGCCCGCGAACGTCTACGCCACCACCGAGGCGCCGATCGTCGCCGCCAGCACCCCCGCCCATGCCGGCCTGGAGATCCACGAGGACGTGCTGCTCGTCGAGGTGGTCGACGAGCAGGACCAGCCCGTGCCGCCCGGCACGCCCGGCTTCAAGGTCCTGGTCACCAACCTCGTCAACCTCGCCCAGCCGCTGATCCGCTACGAGATCAGCGACGCCGTCACCCTGGCCCCCGGCCCGAACCCGACCGGCCGCCCCTGGCGCTGCCTCGCCTCGGTCGAGGGGCGCAGCGCCGAGGTCCTGCACCTGTCCGCCCCCGGTGGCGGCGAGGTGGCCGTGCACCCCTCGGCGCTCGGCGTCGCCTTCGCCGGCCTGCCCGACGTGCGCCAGTACCAGGTCCTGCACGACCGGCACGGTCTGCACGTCCGCGTCGTGCTGGCCCCAGGCGCCCCGGTGGACACCTCCGCGCGGCTGCGACGGTCGCTCGCGGCGTCGCTGCAGGCGGCCGGTGCGCTGCCGCCACCCGTCGACGTCCAGCCGGTCGCCGCGCTGCAGCGCGAGCCGGGGCCCGCCGCCAAGCTCAAGCTCGTCGCGACCACCCATCCAGGCGGCCGCCGGGCACCCGCCGGCTGACGCCGGCGCGGCACGTCCTGCATCCGCGACAATCGCGGGATGCAGCGCCGCGACCGGGTCGACACCGACGGCTACATCCTGCCGGAGGCCGACCTGGCCAACGTGCAGCCCGAGTACGCGGGCGTCCCGGAGGAGGCCGCGCGCCTGCTGGTCGGCGAGCTCGGCTCGCGGCTGCACAGCGGCTACCTGTACGGGAGCATCGTGCGCGGCAACGCCGTCCCTGGACGCTCCGACGTCGATCTGGTCGTGGTGCTGCGGGAACCCCCCAGCGACCAGGACCGCACCGGCGGCGGCCGGGTCGAACGGGCCCTGCTGCAGCGGTTCCCGCTGCTGGCCGACGCCGGCGTTGGGCTCACCCACCTGCAGGAGGTCCGTTCCCCGCGGCAGCGGCACGGCTTGCAGGTGTTCCTGCGGGAGCTCTCGGTCTGCGTCTGCGGGCGGGACCTGCGGCCCGGCCTACCTCGGACCAGGCCGTCCGCCGCGGTGGCCGCGGGCTTCCACCAGGACACCGGCCTGGTGCTGGACCGTGCGCGGGAGGCGCTGGCCAGCTCGAGCGATCCCGAGGTCGTCCGGCGCGCCTGCCGGGTGGCGTCGCGGAGGATGGTGCAGGGGGCCTTCGCGGTCGTGATGGCCCGCGACGGCGTCTGGGCGACGGTGCTGGAGGAGCAGGCGGCAGCGGTCGCCGTCGCGTTCCCGCGGCGGGCGCAGGCGGTATGGCGCTCCGCCGAACAGGGCAGACGACCGGTCGCCGAGGCGGAGGTCGTCCGCAAGCTGCTGGCGAGCCTGGGGCGCTGGGTGCAGGAGGCCCTCGGCCAGGTCATAGACTCCGAGGCCGAACGCGAACACCACGAAGGGAGCAGGAGCAGCCGCATGAGCGCCAACTTCATCAACCCCGAGGCGATCCACCGGCCGTTCGGCTACACGCACGTGGTCGAGGTGACCGCCGGCCGGCCGGTCTACATCGCCGGGCAGGTCGCCATGGACCGCGCCGGCGAGCTCGTCGGGGCGGGCGACGTCCGCGCGCAGGCGCGGCAGGTGTTCGAGAACCTCAAGGCGGCGCTCGAGGCGGTCGGCGCCGGCTTCGAGCAGGTGGTCAAGCTCAACTTCTACCTGCTGGATGCCACCCAGCTGCCGGCCGTCCGCGAGGTCCGCGACCAGTACGTCAACACCGAACGGCCGCCCGCCAGCACTGCCGTCGAAGTCCGGCGGCTGTTCCGCGACGAGTACCTCATCGAGATCGAAGCGGTCGCCATGCTGTGAAGCACCGTTGCAGCACGGCGAGACCGACGATCCCGGTCGACGGGGACGGCCTACGGCGGCGGGAGACGGCGGACGTGGATGCGGCCAGCGGGGCCGGCGAGCACCCGGCCGACCAGGGCGGGCTCCACGCCGCGGCCGCGGAGGTCGGCGACCAGCCCGGCCAGCCCCTGCGGCGCCACCGAGAGCAGCAGGCCGCCGGAGGTCTGGGCGTCGTGCAGCAGGGTGGCGACCACCGGCGG
>DASYRU010000176.1:0-1869 GCA_036004165.1 Actinomycetota bacterium | reverse complement strand
TCCACCAGCGCCTCGACCGTCAGGGCGCCCGTGTCCAGCAGCACCGCCTCGCGCAGCGGCCGCCGCCCCGCGCGCCCGCCGGCGCCCAGCCGCACGAACGCCTCCGGCCCGTCGCCGACCCGCCACCAGGAGTCGCCCTTCGCCCATCGCCTGGCCATCGCCTCGGGGCTCGCGTGCCCGCCGGCGACGGCGAGGAAGCGCCGTACCGGCGTGTCCAGCTCCAGCGTGGCCACCGGCAGCGTCGGCGGGCCGGGCTGGATCTCCAGCCGGCGCACGCGGGGCCGCTCGCGACGGGTCGGTGGTCGCAGGCGCGTGGCCACGCGTCGTCCGAGGGTCCGCGCTGGCGTCGCCGCCGGATGGAGGGCGCGGAACTCGCGGCGCAGCGGGAAGGCGGTGCCCGCGACGAGCGTGCGGCGAGCCGCCTCGAGGCGGACCAGCGGGGGCCGGTCCGGGCCCAGCCGCTCCTTGAGCTGATTGGCGGCCCCTGGGAGATAGTCGATCAGGCGTGGCGGTGAGCTGGCGAACAGCCGCTCCTGCACCGGCCACTCGCTCATCGTGCCGGGGCTGATCGCGGCCATGCGCCGGTCGTAGACGGTGCCGATGCTGATCGCGACGTCGCCGAGCCGGCACCAGAGCTGCGCCGCCGCCGGCACCCCGGCGACCCGGAGCACGTACACGCGGGCCCAGCCGAGTGCCTCGGTGCGGCGCAGCAGTTCCAGCTCGTACCGCTCCCAGCGGTCGGACAGCGGGGGCTTCCAGCTGCGGCTGTAGAGGTCGGTGTAGATCGCGTAGCCGTCGGCCACCGGGACGCCGGTGCCAGGGCCGTACTCGTCCAGGGTCACCTCCCACAGCGGCCGCAGCCGCCGGGCCAGCTTCCTGGCCGACCGCTGGCAACCCGCGAAGCGCTGCGAGAAGCCGGCCCAGCCGCCCTCGACCAGCGCCAGGTACTCGCCGGACCACTGGCGCTGATGCACGTGGAAGCCGGCCTGGCGGAGGGCCGTCGCCATCGCGGCGGTCGCCTGGTCGCGGGCGGGCAGGCGCAGAGTCAGCTCTCGCACACCGGTCCGTGCCACCTCGTCGGCGAGCAGGCCGAGCGGCTCCTGTTCGGGTTGCTCGGTGCCGAGCACCGGCCGGTGCCGCAACCTGCTCGCGCCCTGCCAGCTGGACGCCCATCGACGCCGCGACCGGGCGACCAGCGGCAGCAGGGCGAGCGGGCGGTCGCCGTCCAGCACGGCCGGGATCCGCACCGAGGCGACGGTCGCGGCGTCGGCGATGCTGCACCACGCGGCCAGCCAGGCGTAGCTGTCGTAGTGGTCGGCCTGGATGCCGCGCCCGGCGGGCAGCTCGTCCCACGCCTGGGCCAGCGATCCGTCGATATCGGCGACACGGAGCACCGTCGTCGCAGATCCCATAATGCCCCCCCGGTTGGCATTTCCGAACAGACCGATCGAGCCTGTCATACCAGACCACCGCTGCCATCCGGCGATGGCCGTACTTCGCGCCGCGGTTGAGGGCCAACCGGGGACCGGGGAGTGGGCAAACATTCCACCCATTGTGGAAAACGTAAACGGGCTACGCCTTGTCCGCAACCCGGTGATCTGCTGAGATCGGCGGAGGAGGCTTGGCGGCCTGAGCCACGAGGGAGAGGAGTCGGCGCATGGCAGCGATGCGGAGCCCGCGGGAGGTGTTCGGCCACCACGCACAGGCGCTGGGCGCCGAGGACCTGTAGGAGGTCGCGATGCGACAGGACATCGAGTTCGACGCCGAGGGCGTGACCCTGCGTGGCTGGCTGTACCTGCCCGACGGGGCCACCGGCCCGGTCCCCACGATCGTGATGGCGCACGGCTTCTCCGCCGTCAAGGAGATGTA
>DASYRU010000175.1:0-1972 GCA_036004165.1 Actinomycetota bacterium | reverse complement strand
TGGACCCGGCGTCGCCGGCGCCGCTCGGCACCAAGGGGCTGGTGGAGGTGCTGCGTGAGCTGGGCGCCCGGGTCGCCGTCTCCAGCGACCTGCCCGACCAGGCCACCGCGACCGCCCTGCTGCTCAGCGACGACCTCACCCCCGAGCGCCGGGCCGGGCTGCTGGCCTGGGTGCGGCAGGGTGGCACCCTGGTGGTCGCCGACCCCGGCTCCGCGGTGACCGCGGCGGAGGTGGTCGGCAACACCACCGTCGGCCTGCTCGACGCCCAGATCGAGCGGCGCTGCCAGGTGCCCGCCCTGCGCGACGTGGCCCGCGTCTCCGCCCCGGGCGGGGTGGTCTTCGAGGTCCCACCGGGCGCCAGCGGCTGCTTCCCCCGCAACGACGGCGCCTGGCTGCTGGTGCAGCCGCTCGGCGCCGGCGACGTGGTCCGCCTCGGCGGGGCCAGCGCGCTGGTCAACCAGGAGCTCGGCGAGGCCGACAACGGCGTGCTGGTCGCCAGCCTGCTCGCCCCTTCGCCGGGAACCGCCACCCGCGTGCTGCGCCCCCCGTTGCCCGGCGGCGGCGTCGCGGGGCTCGGGGAGCTGGTCGCGCCGCGGGTGCGGCTGGCCCTCTGGCAGCTGGCGGTCGCCTTCGTGGTGCTCGCCCTCTGGCGCGCCAGGCGGCTCGGCCGGCCGGTGGCCGAGCCGCAGCCGGTCCAGCTCCCCGGTTCGGAGCTGGTGGTGGCGGTCGGCAACCTGCTGCAGCGGGCCAGGGGCCGCGGCCAGGCCGCCGGGGTCCTCGGCGACGACTTGCGCCGCGCCCTGGCCGAGCGGCTGGGCCTGCCCCCGTCGGCCCCGGCCGACCAGGTGGCCGACGCGGTCGCCGCACGCACCGGCATGCCGCGCCAGCGGGCGCTGCGCGCGCTCGCGCCCGCCACCCCACGCGACGAGGCCGAGCTCGTCGCCCTCAGCCAGACCATCGACGCCGTCCGCCGGGAGGTCACCCGTGTCCGCTAGAGATGCCGTGCTGCGCGTCCGCGAGGAGATCGCCAAGGCGGTCGTCGGCCAGGACGGCGCCGTCTCCGGCCTGGTCGCCGCGCTGCTGGTCCGCGGCCACGTGCTGCTGGAGGGCGTGCCTGGGGTGGCCAAGACGCTGCTGGTGAAGGCCCTTGCCCGCAGCCTCGACCTGGAGTTCAAGCGGGTGCAGTTCACCCCCGACCTGATGCCGTCCGACGTCACCGGCCAGGTGATCTTCGAGCAGCGCGACGGCTCCTTCCGCTTCCGCCAGGGGCCGGTGTTCACCAACCTGCTGCTGGCCGACGAGATCAACCGGACCCCGCCGAAGACCCAGGCCGCCCTGCTGGAGGCCATGGAGGAGCGGCAGGTCTCGGTCGAGGGCCAGGCCCACCCGCTGCCGGAGCCGTTCCTGGTGGTGGCCACCCAGAACCCGGTCGAGTACGAGGGCACCTACCCGCTGCCGGAGGCGCAGCTGGACCGCTTCCTGTTCAAGCTGCTGGTCGGCTACCCGTCCGCCGAGCAGGAGCAGGCGGTGCTGGCCCGCCACGACGCCGGCATGGACCCCCACGACCTGGCCACCCTCGGGGTGAGCAGGGTGGCCGGCCGCGAGGACCTGGCGGAGGGCCGCAAGGAGGTCGCCGCCATCCCCGTGGAAGCCGGCGTGCAGGCCTACATCGTGGCGATCGCCAGGGCGACCCGGGAGTCGCCGTCGCTGGCGCTCGGGGTCTCGCCTCGGGGGGCGACCATGCTGCTGCACGCCGCCAAGGCGTGGGCCTGGCTGGCCGGTAAGCAGTTCGTCACCCCCGACGAGGTCAAGGCGGTCGCCAGGCCGACCATGCGCCACCGGGTCGAGCTGCGGCCGGAGGTCGAGCTGGAGGGCGTGACCGCCGACGGGGTGCTGGAAGGCGTGCTCGCCTCGGTGCCGGTGCCGAGGTAGGGCCGGCCGTGCCCGTGCCCACCTGGCGGCTGGCCGCCGC
>DASYRU010000174.1:0-2716 GCA_036004165.1 Actinomycetota bacterium | reverse complement strand
TTCCGACGGCTGTCCTGGTGGCTGCTTCCGGTGCTGGCCTACCTCGTCCTGGTCGGCTGGGACTGGGCGAGGTATGCGATGTACGCCTTCCCCGTGGTCATGGTCGCCGGCGCCTGGACGATCGCGCAGCAGCGGCGGTATCGGCCGCTCCTGCTGGCGCTGGTCGCGTTCCAGGCGGTGCTCCCCTTGGTCGACTTCGTCGCGGGGAAGCCGTCGCTCGACGACCCGGGACCTTCCCTGCCGATCAGCCTGCTCCTCATCCTGGCCACCGTCGCCGTCCTCGTCGCGGGCGGCCGAGGCCGGTCGACTGCCGAGCCACCCGAGCGGGCTCCTGCACCCGAGCCGCTGCCGGAGGCGGCCCCAAAGGGGTGAGGGGTCAGCCGGGGGGCACCGTGGTGGTGGTCGTCGTGGCGCTGGCGCCGTCGCCCTGGTTGCCGCTCTGGCCGAGCGCCTGCCGGATCAGCTCGGCCATCCGGTTGATGTGCTGCTGGTAGCCGGCGAGGTTGCCGGCGGCCAGCTCGGCCTGGGCCGCCTTGTACTCGGCGTCGGCCCGGCGCAGGAGCTCCTGCACGTTGGCGGTTCCCGACGGCGGCGTGGGCTGCTGGCCGTCGGCCGGTGGCGGCTGCTCCGGTTCGCCGCTGATGACCCGGCTGATGGACTCCGACAGGGTCGGGGAGTAGCCGACCGTGTTGTTGTAGAAGACCGCCACCCGCTGCAGCAGCGGGATCGAGTTTGCCGCCGAGCCCTGCACGAAGATCGGCTGCACGTACAGCAGCGACTCCTTGACGGGCACGGTCAGCAGGTTGCCGAGGATCACTCTCGAGCCCCGCTGGCTCAGCAGGGTCAGCTCGGAGGCGACCGTCGGGTCGGCGAGGATCCGCGCGTTCACCTGGGTCGGCCCGAAGATCGTGCGGGCCCGCTCGAGGCTGAACAGCGTCATCTTGCCGTAGTCGTCCGGGTCCGAGCTGGCCGCCAGGTAGGAGACCATGTTCTCCTTGCCGTTCGGGGTGAACGGCATCACCAGCACGAACTGGAGCTGGCTGCTTCCGGGCAGCTTGGTCAGCAGGTAGTAGGGGCGGGCCTTGACCGATTCCGCGGTGGTCAGCCCGCCGCTGTCCTCCTGACGCTCGATCTCGCCGGAGCGGTCGTCCGGCAGCGCCCAGAAGTCGTCCTTGGAGTAGAAGTCGTCCGGGTTGCCGAGGTGGTAGCTGGCGTAGATCCACGTCTGGATCGAGAACAGGTCCTCCGGGTAACGGAGGTGCTCGGTAAGGCTCTCGGGGACCGTGTTCTTGGGGGCGAACAGGTCGGGGAACGCCTTGCGCCAGGCGCGCAGCAGCGGGTCGGCGTCGTCGTAGGCGTACAGGGTGACCTCGCCGGTGTAGGCGTCGACCACCGCCTTCACCGAGTTGCGGAGGTAGTTGCCCTCGCCCTGCACGCCGCGGCTGCCGAGCTCGTTGCGGCGGGCCGCCACGGCCAGGTCGACGCGCTGGGCGTAGGGGTAGTTGTTGGTGGTGGTGTAGCCGTCGCGGACGAACTTGATCTTGCCGTCCACCACCACCGCGTAGGGGTCGCCGTCCCACTGCAGGAACGGGGCGACCCGCTCGACCCGGTCGCGGATGTCGCGGTTGAACATCAGCCGCGACTTGCTGGTGATGTTGTCGGAGATCAGCAGGTTGACGTCGCGGAAGCGCAGCGCGAAGGCCAGGCGGCGGCCCATGTCGCCGAGCTGCACGCCGCCCGTGCCGTCGTACTTGAACAGGTTGGTGCTCTGGCCGCCGGCCCCCGGGGAGTCGAACTCGGACTGCTTGGTGTTGACCACCACGTACTGGGGGGCGTTGCCCGGCGGCTCCCCGAAGTACACCCGCGGCTGCTGCACCGGGATGGCGGCGTTCTGGAGGTCGAAGTCCTGCACGATGAAGTCGGGTTGGCCGCCGGTGACCGAGGTGTTGACCTGGACCGCGACCACGCCGTAGCCGTGGGTGTAGGCCAGGTGCAGGTTCTGCCAGGTCCGTGCCGAGGGGGCGAGCAGGTTGGGGTCGACCTCGCGGGTCGAGATCATCACCTGGCGCTTCTGATCGCCGACCTGGTAGCGGTCCACGTCGACGTCGCTGAAGGTGTAGTACTGGGCGATCGCCTGCAGGTTGCGGATGGCCGGCCTGAGGACCTCCGGGTCCCACAGGCGGATGTTGTCGATCGTTTCCTGGTTGTCCTGGGTGTCCCGGCGGGTCAGGTCGGCGCTGGCCGCGAACGACTCGGTGGCGACGCCGCTGAGCGCGAACGCCTTGCGGGTCGCCTCGATGTTGCGCTGGATGTAGGGGCGCTCCCGCACCAGCTCCTGCGGCGCGACCCGGAAGCGCTGGAACACCGCCGGGATGATGCCGCCGATGATGATCGACACCCCGGCGAGCAGCACGATGCTGAACAGGGGCACGGCCAGCCCGCCGCGGCGGGCGCCCCAGAAGAACAGCACCGCGCAGATCAGCGCCACCCAGAACAGCACCTCCAGCGCGGGCAGCCGGGCCTTGATGTCGGTGTAGGAGGCGCCGGCGACCACCCCGCGGGGCGAGAACACCAGCTCGTACTTGTCCAGCCAGTAGCCCCAGGCCTTGAGGGCGATGATGAGCCCGAGCAGCACCGACAGATGGGACTGGGTCTGGGGGGCGACGCGGTTGGACTCGGCCTGGGGGCGGATGCCGCCGAGCACGTAGTGGCCGGC
>DASYRU010000173.1:0-3274 GCA_036004165.1 Actinomycetota bacterium | reverse complement strand
CCGGCAGCTCGTCGTAGTCGACGTCGACCGCCTCGATGGCGTCGGCGGCGTGCTCGCGGCTGTCGGCCACCACCACGGCCACGATCTCGCCCATGAAGTTGACCCGGCCCTTGGCGACCGGCCAGTGGTCGGGGATGCGGGGGTCGGCGGACGGCTCGTCCGGCATGATGCGGTCGGCGATCGGCCAGGCGCACGGCATGGCCGCCGCCCACTCCTCGGCCAGCTCCTGGCCGGTGAACACCGCCTGCACCCCCGGAAGCTCCTTGGCCGCCGAGGTGTCGATGCTGGCGATGGTGGCGCGGGCGACCGGGCTGCGGACGAAGGACAGCCACAGCATCCCGGGCAGGACGATGTCGTCGACGTAGCGGCCCTGGCCGGTGAGCAGCTCGGGGTCCTCCTTGCGCAGGATGCCGCCGCCGACCCACTGCTTGGCGGCCTCCGGCTCTGCTACTTGCGTCATTCGGAGCCTCCCTGGACGCCGGCGGGGGCGGCCTGGCCCATCTTGCCGGCCGCGTCCTGGATCGCCTCGACGATGTTCTGGTAGCCGGTGCAGCGGCAGAGGTTGCCCTCCAGGCCCAGGCGCACCTCCTCGTCGCTCATGCCGGCACCGCTCTGGATCAGCCCGAGGCCGGCCATGATCATGCCGGGCGTGCAGAAGCCGCACTGCAGGCCGTGGTGCTGGCGGAAGGCCTCCTGCAGGGGGTGCAGCTGGCCGTCGGTGGCCAGCGCCTCGATGGTGGTGATATCACTGCCGTCGGCCTGGACGGCCAGCATCGTGCACGACTTGACCGACTTTCCGTCGACCAGCACGGTGCAGGCGCCACAGGACGACGTGTCGCAGCCGACGTTGGTGCCGGTGAGCCCGAGGGTCTCCCGGAGGAAGTAGACGAGGAGCAGGCGAGGCTCGACCTCGGCCTCGCGTAGGACCCCGTTCACGGTGCAAGCGATGCGCCTCAAGGGCCACCTCCGTCCCCTTCGGCCGGATCGGGGAGGCGGCGCCGCTTCCCCGCCGAGCTGCCCCGATACGCCGAATGCTTGGCCGACAGCGGTCGATCCGCTGCACAATAGCATCGGCCCGCACGCTGGAAAACGGGATGTTTTCCAGCGGACGCCATGCTGGCGTCCGCGGGACCCGGGTCGAGGTGGAGGTGGCGGATGCTCGACGTGGTCGACGCGATCGAGGGATGGCGGGCCGAGGGGCACCGGGTTGCGCTGGCGACCGTGACCAGCGTCAAGGGGTCGGCACCGCGACCTCCTGGGGCCAAGATGGCGGTCAGCGACGACGGCCGCTGGGTGGGCAGCGTCTCCGGGGGCTGCGTCGAGGGCGCCGTCCTGGAGGAGGCGGCCAGGGTGCTCGCCGGCGAGCCGGCGAGGCTGGTCACCTTCGGCATCACCGACGAGATGGTCTGGGACGTCGGGCTCGCCTGCGGCGGGATCATCGACGTGTTCGTCGAGCCGCTTCCCTGACCGTGGACGACAGCACCCTGGAGGGATCCGGGCCACAGGGCGATGCCGCGGTCGGCTGGGACGCCATCCGCGACCTGGTGCGCGCCGACCGCCGCGGGGCGCTGGTCACCGTGGTGGCCGGTCAGGGGCTGGGCGCCAAGCTGCTGGTCACGCCCGACCGCGTCGAGGGCAGCTTGGGCGACGCCACCGTGGACGCCGAGGCGGTGGGGTTGGCCCGGGAGCTGCTGCCCGGCGAGGAGGCGGCCGTCCGCGAGGTCGACGGCCGCCAGCTGTTCTTCGACGTCTACGCGCCCCAGCCGAGGATGCTGATCATCGGGGCGGTCGACTTCGCCGCCGCCCTGGCGAGGCTCGCCCGCTTCAGCGGCTTCAAGGTCACCGTGGTCGACGCCCGCGCCCGCTTCGCCACCACCGACCGGATCCCCGACGCCCACCAGGTGGTGGTCGCCTGGCCCCACGAGCACCTGGCCGCCAACCCGCCGGACGACGCCACCTACGCGGCGGTGCTCACCCACGAGCCGCGCTTCGACGATCCCACCCTGCAGGCCCTGCTGCGCAGCCCGGTCGCCTACATCGGGGCGATGGGCAGCCGCCGGGCCCACAGCGAGCGCCTGGAGCGGCTGCGGGAGGCCGGCTTCGGCGACGCCGACATCGCCCGCATCTGGGGGCCGATCGGGCTCGACATCGGGGCGGCGACGCCAGAGGAGACCGCCGTGTCGATCCTGGCGGAGGTGATCGCGGCACGCCACGGCCGCTCGGGCGGGCGGCTGTCCGAGCGGGGCGCACCGGTCCACTCCCTCAGGGAACGAGGGCAGGTGTAGCCGGATGGCCGTGCTCGGGCTGGTGCTCGCCGCCGGCGGCTCGACCCGCATGGGCCGCCCCAAGCAGCTGGCGGAGCTCGACGGCCGGCCGCTGCTGGAGCACGTGCTGCTGGCGCTGCAGGACGCCCCGGTCGACCGGGTGATGGTCGCCCTCGGCGCCAGCGCCGACGAGGTGCGGGCCCGGGTCGACCTGCGCGGGGCCGCCACCCTGGTGGTCCAGGACTGGGCGAGGGGCATGGGCCACGTCCTGGCCAGCGCCCTCGCCGCGGTCCCGGCCGACCCTCCCTCGGCCGTCGTGCTGCTGCTCGGCGACCAGCCGCTGGTCTCGGGCGGGGCGGTCGCCCGGCTGGTGGAGGCCTGGCGCGCCGGCGCCGGGCCGGTGGTGACCGCCGCCTACGGGGGCCGGCCCGGCCACCCCAAGCTGTTCGACCATCGGCTGCTGCCGGAGCTGCTCCGGCTGGACGGCGACGCCGGCGCACGCGACCTGCTGGCCGCCCACCCGGAGTGGGTCCACCCGGTCGAGGTGGGCGGGCTCGGCATCGACGCCGACGTCGACGAGGAGGCCGACCTGGACCGGGTCGGCCGGCTGCTCGCTTCCAGCGCCAACAGGAGGTCCCGATGAGGATCGAGAACGCGGTCGAGGTCGACGCCCCCATCGAGCGTGTCTGGGCGCTGGTCAACGACATCCCGCGGGTCGCGCCGTGCATGCCGGGCGCGACCCTCACCGGCGTGGTCGACGAGCGGACCTACGAGGGCACGGTCCTGGTCAAGCTCGGGCCGCTGCGCATGTCCTACAAGGGAACGGTGGTGGTCCACGAGGTCGACGAGGCGGCCCACAGCGCGCAGATGTCGGCCAGCGGCAAGGACACCAAGGGGGCCGGCACGGCGAGGGCCACGGTGGTGACCCGGCTGGAGCCGGCCGGCGAGCACCACACCCGCATGCTGGTCACCAGCGACCTGCAGCTCACCGGCAAGGTGGCCTCCTTCGG
>DASYRU010000172.1:0-2107 GCA_036004165.1 Actinomycetota bacterium | reverse complement strand
GACTCTGATACCCCCGCGTCCTGCCCTGCCGTTCTCCTGCCGGCACGGCCAGACGCGCACGGAGCTTGCTGGCTGCGCGCTGGAGCCCCACCCGGGCATCCAGCAGGTTCTTGAAGCCACGCTCCCACTGGTCGTTGGAGGTCCGCGTGATCGCCCCCGCCCAGCGCGACGAGCAGGCAGCGGTCATGGCCTGCTTGCGGATCGCGCGCTGGTCGGGGCCGGGGCCGATCTCGCAGCGGAGCCTGAGGTCCTGCCCGGCGAGGCGGCCAAGCTGCTCACCGACCGCCCGCATGACCGCCGCATCCCACGCCGAGGGCCGCAGCCGGGTACGGATGCGGGCGCCCGTGGGTGGGGCGACCACAAACGGGGCGGCCACGCGACGCATCAGCCAACCAGCCGATCGCCGTCGTCCCGTGCGGCACCGACAAGCCCCGCCGGCCCGACATCACGTTCGGCGCAGCGCACCGCCTTCAGCGCGCGGTTGCGCGCCGACCGGCGCCCATACAGCCGCGCGCAAAAGCTGGTCAGCACCTCCACCATGTCGCGGATCAGATCGTCGGTCACCTCGCCATCGTCGAGCACCACCAGCCGCCGCCCGTGCGCCCAAAGCGCCGCCTCGACCAGCTCAGCGTTCATCCGCGCCAGCCGGTCCCGGTGCGTAACCACCACCGTCTGTACCGCCGGGTCGGCCAGCAGCCGCCGCAGCTTGGGACGGCGACCCGTCATGCCGGAGGCGACCTCGGCCTCCACCCCCACCACCCGCGCCGACGCCGCGGCCGCCCACCGGGTGAGCCGGCTGACCTGCCGGTCCAGATCGGCCCGCTGGTCGTGGGAGGACACCCGGGCATACAACCCAAGCCCGCCATCATCGGGTGGCCTGGCGTCGGCAGTGGACTGGACCAAGATCGTGCCCGAGGGTGTCTGCAGCGCGGGAACCGGGAGCTTGCCGTCCCGGAACCACCTCCACGCCGTCTGGTAGTGGATGCCCTGCTGTGCTGCCCATTCCTTGAGTCGCATGCCGGCAGACTAGAACATATGTTCGATGATAGTCAATGACAAACCGCCGAACAGTTCACGACCCTGGCGATCCCCTCCTCGTGCAGGCCACGCAGCCGCTCGGGGATGATGACTGTCAGCGGCCGGCCGACCACCTCCTCCGCCCGCCAGCCGAACATCCGCTCGGCCCCGCTGTTCCACGACAGCAGCCGACCGTAGCTGTCGGCCGACACGATCGCGTCCACCGCCGCGTCGGTCACCGCCCGGAACCGTCCCTCGGAGGAGCGCAGCGCCTCCTCGGCGCGGCGCCGCTCGACCAGCGGACCGAGCTCGCCGGCCACCTTGGCGATGCGCTCCAGCCGGCCCGGTTCCCCCGCCCGCTCGTGGGTGACGAAGAACTCCAGCACCGCGACCACCCCGGAGGAGGCTGCGACCGGCACCGCCAGGACCTCGCGGACGCCGGCCCGTTGCGCCGGCACGGCCCGGTCGAACCGTGCCGGGTCGCGGGTGTCGCGCAGCAGCTGCGGCTGGCCGCTGGCCCAGACCAGGCCGGGGAGGCCGGCGCCGCGCTGGTACTGCAGCTCCTCGCTGGCCGCGTGGAGCTTCTCGAAGCCGTAGCCGCTGTGATACCAGGAGGGGCTGCACACCAGCACCTGGCCGGCAGGCAGCCACGCCTGGCCCATGGCGCAGCGGGTGAAGTGGCAGATGGTCTGGACCGCGGCGGCGAGCACGGCGTGGCTGTCCTGGGCCTCGCCGATGAGCTTGAACATGAACTCGAAGAAGCGCCGCTCGTGCTCGGAGCGGCGGATCTGCGTCAGGTCCGCCACCATCGCGATCGCCAGCGCCGGCCTGCCGCGTCCGTCGCGGACCAGCGACAGGTCCCAGGTGCCCCAGACCAGCTCGCGGGTGTGGATCCTGACGCAGCGGCTGTCGACCTGGTAGCGGTCGAGCCCGTCGCCGAACAGGGCGGTCAGCGCCTCGCGCGGCAGCTCCGCGTCCGGCGGGTAGGCCAGCGAGGTGAGCGTGCGTCCCTGCAGCCCGCCGGCCACCCCCGTCCCCAGCAGCGCCTCCAGCGGCCGGTTGGCGGCGACGATGCGGCCGCTGCCGTCGA
>DASYRU010000171.1:0-13957 GCA_036004165.1 Actinomycetota bacterium | reverse complement strand
CCGCGCCCTGGCCGGACGTCGCGAGCAGGCCCTGCTGGAGGTCCCCAGCGTCGGCCGCATGGCCGACGTCCTCGCCGAGCGGTGCCGCGAGCCGTCGTGGGTCCGCACGCTGGTCGCCAGCCTGGACCGGTTCCGGCTGCTGACCGGGCACCACGACCTGGAGGCGCTGCTGGCGGCGGCCCGCGCCGACCCGGCGGTCGCCGACCACTCGCTGGTCGCGTTCGCGCACGCGCTGGACGGCCACCCCGACGCCGCCGTCGCCGGGCTGGCCATGGGACCCAAGGTGTGGTTCCGGCTCGGGGGCGTGCCGGTGCCCTGGCGGCCGCTGCCGACCGCCGTCGCCGCCCGCCGCCTTCCAGAGGCCGGCCTGCCCGACGCGGCCGACAGGGTGCTGGTGCTGGCTCCCATCGGCAGCGGCCTGCACCTGGCCGAGCTGCTGCGGCTGCGGGTCGGGGACCTCGGCTCGCTGGACGCGGACGGCTGGCTGGTCCCCGACCCCGACCCCGACCCCGAGGCCGAGCCGATGGCCGTCCGCTACCAGCAGCGGACCGCCGGCCGGCGGGTGGAGCGCATCACCTTCCTGTCGTTCGCCGCCCGCGGCGCGGTCCTGGACGACCTCGAACGGCGGCGCGCGGCGGGGATCGACGCCGGGCCGTGGGCGCCGCTGGTGGCCGGCCCCGACGGTGGGCCGGCGAGCCCGGCCGCGGTCACCCGCGCCCGCCGGCGAGCCAACGCGATCATCCGCGCCGGCAGCAACCTGAACGTCGACCTCTGCCGCAAGACCGGCGAGTTCTTCCGCGAGTGGGGCCTCCCCGGCTCGCGCTACGTCCCGGAAGCTCCATTGGTGACGACTCCAGACCCCGAAGGAGGCGAGGGCGCATGAAAGCGGTACGGCTCAACCAGTACGAACAGCGTCCGGCGGTCGAGGACCTACCCGAGCCCGAGATCACCGGGCCCTTCGACGTGATCGTTCGGATCGGCGGGGCGGGGCTGTGCCGCACCGACCTGCACCTGGTCGAGGGCCAGTGGGCCTCCCGGGTCGGCGACGTGCTGCCCTTCACCCTCGGGCACGAGAACGCCGGCTGGGTGCACGAGGTCGGCTCGGCGGTCGAGGACCTCGCCCCAGGCGACACGGTGATCATGCACCCGCTGGTGACCTGCGGGCTGTGCCGCGCCTGCCGCGCCGGCGACGACATGCACTGCGCCAAGGGCGACTTCCCCGGCATCGCCCGCGACGGCGGCATGGCGGAGTTCCTCAAGACGGGCGCGCGGGCGGTGGTCAAGCTGGACCCGAGCCTGCAGCCGGCCGACGTGGCCGCCCTCGCCGACGCCGGGCTGACCGCCTACCACGCGGTCCGCAAGGCCGCCCCCCAGCTGTACCCGGGGACCAAGGCGGTGGTGATCGGGGCGGGCGGCCTCGGCCACATCGGCATCCAGTCGCTCAAGGCGCTCACCCCCGCCGAGATCATCGTGGTCGACCGCTCGGACGCGGCGCTCAAGCTGGCGCAGGAGTTCGGCGCCGACCACGCGGTGGTGGCCGACGGCAGCCAGGTCCAGAAGGTCCAGGAGCTGACCGACGGCCAGGGCGCCGAGGTGGTGATCGACTTCGTCGGCGAGCGCGGCGCCGAGCACGACGCCTGGGCGATGACCAGGCGGGCCGGCTCGCACTTCGTGATCGGCTACGGCGGCGCGCTCAACGTCGAGACGATCGACATGATCTCCACCGAGCGCAACGTCATCGGCAACCTGGTCGGCACCTTCAACGACCTGGCCGAGCTGATGACCCTCGCCGCCCAGGGAAAGGTGAAGCTGCACACCCAGACCTACCCGCTGTCGGCGGTCAACGACGCGATGGACGACCTGGACGGGGGCCGCCTGCAGGGCCGCGGCATCCTCGTCCCCGGCCAGTAGCCTCGCCAAGCAACGCGTCCGAAGGCGGACGCCCCGGCTCACCGTCGGAGGTGGACATGTACGAGAAGGACGGCGAGAAGTACTTCGTGGTCGATGGCCACATGCACTTTTGGGACGCCAGCCCGGCCAACCAGAAAAACGCGAACGGCGCCGGGTTCATCTCCTGCTTCTACGACTACCACGCGAACCTGAGCCCGCCGGAGTACGTCTGGCCCAAGGAGAAGTACGAGAAGTACACCGAGCAGGACCTGATGCACGACCTGTTCGAGATCGGCTATGTCGACGTGGGCATCTTCCAGCCGACCTATCTGACCGACTTCTACGTCAACGGCTTCAACACCACCGAGCAGGACGCCGTCCTCAAGGAGAAGTACCCGGACAAGTTCGTCCTCAACGGCTCCTGGGACCCACGCGACGAGCAGAAGGGGCTGGACGCGTTCGAGGCGCTGGTGGAGCGGTACAAGCTCCCGGGCGTCAAGCTGTACACCGCCGAGTGGAAGGGCGACTCCAGGGGCTGGAAGCTGACCGACCCGTGGGCGGAGCGCTACCTGGCCAAGTGCGAGGAGCTCGGGGTCAAGAACATCCACGTCCACAAGGGCCCGACCATCTGGCCGCTCGACCGCGACGCCTTCGACCTGGCCGACATCGACCCGGCCGCCAGCAACTTCCCCAACCTCAACTTCATCGTCGAGCACGTGGGCCTGCCGCGGCTGGAGGACATGTGCTGGATCGGCACGCAGGAGCCGAACGTCCTCGGCGGCCTGGCGGTGGCGATGCCGTTCATCTACTCCCGGCCCAAGTACTTCGCGAAGATCGTCGGCGAGCTGCTGTACTGGCTCGGCGAGGACCGCCTGCTGTTCGCCAGCGACTACGCGCTGTGGCAGCCCAAGTGGCTGGTGGAGATGTTCGTCGACTTCCAGATCATCGGCGACGACGCCTCCGAGCTGCCCCAGCTCACTCCCGACAACAAGCGGAAGATCCTCGGCCTCAACGCAGCCCGGCTCTACAACCTGGAGGTGCCCGCGGAGGTGCCCCAGCCCGTGTCGGCCTGAGGCAGGAGATGACCAGCGAGACGGCGGTCCTGGACGCGCTCGGGCGCGTCCGGGACCCCGAGCTGGACGAGCCAATCACCGACCTCGGCTTCGTCAGCGAGGTCCAGGTCGGCGAGGGCTCCGTCAGGGTGCGGCTGCGGTTACCCACCTATTTCTGCGCGCCCAACTTCGCCTTCCTGATGGTCGCCGACGCCAAGGCGGCGGTCGAGGAGGTGCCGGGCGCCGGCCGCGCGGAGATCCTGCTGGAGGACCACCACGACGCCGAGCGGATCAACCTCGGCGTGGCCGAGGGCCGCGGCTTCGTCGGCACCTACCCGGGGGAGGCGACCACCGAGCTGGACGGGCTGCGCCTGGTGTTCCGGCGCAAGGCGTTCGTGGCGCGTCAGGAGCGCCTCACGCGCACCCTGCGCAACGCCGGGTGGACCATCGAGCGGCTGGCGGCCATGCGGCTGGGCGAGTTGCCCGACTCGCCGGAGGCGCGGACCTACCTGGAGCGCCGGGCCGAGCTCGGCCTGGACGTCGGCCAGGAGGCCTTCCTGCTGGTCGACCCGGCAGGGGTCAGGATCCCCGCGGAACGGGCCGCGGAGGCGCTGCGGTTCGCGCAGACGGTCCGCGTCAGCATCGAGGGCAACGCGAGTTTCTGCCGCGGGATGCTGGCCACCAGATACGACCTTCCGATCGCGGTACGCGGCGAATGATCTCGCATAATCGAGGTTCGATTCCTACATGCTTGCAACGGAGATCGGTTTTCTGGCCTCACGCCTTGTGGCGGGGTCCGCGGGTTCCTAAGTTACCGGCAAGGGAGCGAGGAGGGCAGCTCCCGAGAGCGACAAGTGCGACGCCGCTTGGGGTCGCAGGCCGCCCGCCCCGCCCGCCGCCGTGAGGCAGGATCACAGAGGTCCAGGCGGAGAAAGGACCAGGCATGGCGACAGTACTGACCGCTGACGAACGGACGGAGGGACGGGCCTCAGAGCGTCCAGGTCGAGGCCCGATCGACTGGCTCGGCGGCTGGCGCGTCTGCATCTTCGGCTGCGTGGCGTTCCTGCTGCTGGCCCTCGCGATCCGGATCTTCCAGCAGTTCACCGCCTGGAAGTACGGGATCGACGCCTCCAGCAACAACTTCAACAACTACTACCGGAGCCTGTTCTACGCCGAGGTGGTGTCGGTCTCGGTCGCCACGCTCTGGTGGTGGGGCAGCCTGGTCAGGCGGGGCCGGAAGGTCGTCACCAGGCAGATCACCCACGGCGAGGAGGTCCGCCGCATCGCGGTGTTCTGGGGGCTGGTCGGGACCACCTCCGTGATCCTCTACATCATGGCGAGCTTCTGGCCCAACGAGGACGGTTCCTGGCACCAGACGGCCGTCCGTGACACGGCGCTCACGCCGGCGCACATCCCGATGTTCTTCCTGTTCTTCCCCCTCGGGATCACCTTCACCGTCGGGACCTACCTGTACGGCCGCTACTGGCTGCCGAAGGTGTACGGGGCCGAGAAGGGCTTCCCCTGGTCGTTCTTCCTGCTGATCGCGGCGTCCGTCACCGAGATGATGCAGGTCGCGATGAACGAGTGGGGCCACAGCCTGTGGATCACCGAGGAGATCTTCGCGGTGCCGTTCCACTGGCCGTTCGTCCTCTACGGCTGGCTGGCCGCGGGCATCTTCGCGCTCTGGGCGGAGACGCTGGTGCGCCTGCTCCAGATCGAGGGTGAGATCGAGCAGGAGGCGGCCGAGAAGGAAACCGAAGTCGCTTGACACGCCGAGGGGAGGGTCGCGGCCCTCCCCTCGGAGCACCACCGGGGGAGCACGTCCCGCCGTAGGTAACCGAGGCTGCGCGGCCAGTCCCGGCCCAGCATGCTTCGGATCGGGTTCGAGAGTGGGAGGCACAGGTGGCGACGGATGCGAGGACGCTCGAACTCCGCCAGCTCGTAAACAAGAAATACAAGTACATCGACCGCAAGTGGGATGCGGTCTTCTGGATCACCGCCGCGTTCGTGGTGGGCGCCGCGGCGGACATCACCAAGCAGCTGTTCGCGGGCGACTGGGACTTCTGGACGGACTGGAAGGACCGGCAGTGGTGGCCGATCATCACGCCGTTCGCGATCATCATCATCGGGTCGGCGCTGCAGTACATCCAGTGGCTGGCCTGGCGCTTCCCCACCGGGATGACGTACACGGCGGTCGCCATGTTCGCCTGTACGTTCATCGGCAGATGGCTCCAGTGGGGGGCGTTCGTCTACTACCCGATGAACTTCGTCTGGCCGGCGACGATGGTGGCGGCGGCGATCTTCGCCGACTGGGTCTTACTGAAAACCAAGAGCTTCGTGCTCACCTCGGTGCTCGGCTCGATGATCTTCGCCGTGAGCTGGTGGGTGTCCAACTACATCCCATTAGCACCATTCGTCCAGCCGGCGCAGTGGATGGACCGGGTGCTGACGGTCTCCGACATCCAGGGGATCGAGTACGTGCGCAGCCAGACCCCCGAGTACCTGCGGATCATCGAGCACGGCTCCCTGCGCACCTTCCTGGGGGAGACGACCTACGTGTCGCTGGTGTTCGGCGCGACGGTCGCGATCGGCGGCTACTGGGTGGGGCAGTTCATCGGCAGAGGCCTGGCCATCTGGCCAATCGGCCGCTTCATGAAGAAGTGGTGAGGCAACGGTGCGGGAAGGAGGCGTAACGATGCAACGGCGCTACCGCCGGTACTTCTTGGCCGCCCTCCTGGCGACCATGCTCCTGGTGACGCTCGCGCCCGCCGCGCAGGCACACGGCGAGGCAGCCCAGGAAGCGTTCCTCCGGCTGCGCACCGTGGGATGGGTGAACGTCAGGTTCTCCAGCGACACTGTCATGCAGGGCGAGACGTTCACCATCACCGGCGTCGCCAAGATCATGGAGTCGTGGCCGACCACCCTCGCCAAGGGGAACCCCAACACGGGCTACATGGGGCTGATCGCGCCGGGGCCGGTGGTGATGCTGAAGGAACGGACCATGAACGGCGTGTCCGTCCCCAGCCGCATCGACATCAAGAAGGGCGACATCTTCGAGTTCAGCATGACCGTCGCCGGGCGCCGCGTGGGCCGCTGGCACATCCACCCGTCCTTCTCGGTCAAGGGCGCGGGGACGCTGCTCGGGCCCGGCATGTGGATCAACGTGAAGGAGAACCCCGACGGCTTCAAGAACGAGGTGCAGCTGGTCGAGGCCGGCGGGGGACCTGGTGACACCATCAACCTGGAGAACTACCAGCTCCCGTACGTGTGGATCTGGCTGGTCATCACCTTCTTCATCGGCTTGGCGTGGATGATCTACTGGACGGTGCCGAAGCGGACGGTCACCAACCTGGCGGTCACCAGCCAGATCCCGCTCAACACCGACGGGATGGACTACGGGCTGATCACCAAGAAAGACCATCGAAACATGAACTGGTTCGCCATCGGCACCCTCCTGTTACTGCTGGTGGGGTGGATCTACCAGGCGAACGCGTTCCCGACCAAGATCCCACAGCAGATCATCCAGTTCGCCCCGCCGCAGTCGGCGCTGGCTGAGAACGCCGGGATCGCCCAGACCAGGAACGCGAGGGCGACGTTCGACCCGGACACGGACACGGTCGCGCTCTCCGTGGACGTCACCAACACGGGCACCACGCCGTTGACCCTGACCAACTTCCACGCGTCGACCCTCGCCTACGCGGTCGGGGGGTCGCCAGGGCCGGGCGTGATCGCCGTGACGCCGCAGGCGGAGGTCGCCCCTGGGGCGACGACGAAGCTCACGCTGACGACCCGCGACCCCGCCTGGCGGGTGGAGCACCTGCTCCCGATCGGCGAGTCGCAGCTGCTGATCACGGGGATCCTGGTGTTCAGGACCGGCGACGGCAACACCGCACTCTCGGAGGTGGAGGCCATCCTGCAACCGCGGTTCGAGTAGGGCAGCCAGCTCGGGCCGATGCTTGTGCCGGCGGCCCCGGGGTATTTCCACCCCGGGTCCGCCGGCGTAGGCTAGCCAGCAGACCTGGGGAGATGACGACGCGGAGGACAACGGCCGGGAGCGGCAACTGGAGCAGCAATGAGCAGCATCGTGGCGCATAGCGGGGTGATGGCGGGCAGCCACACCATGCTGGTGTTTCTTCCCCTCATCCTGGCCGGGGCCGGCTTCGGGTTCATCATCAGGGCGGTCACCGACAAGGTCGACGCGCCGCCCGACAACGGGTCCGTCCGCCTCCCCACCGCCAAGGAACGACCGCTGTACCGCGTGCACATGCAGATCAGGTCGGCGACCCACCCGCCGGCGGCGGAGTCGACCGAACCCGGCGTGGTGAAACTGCCAAGCCGGCGCGCTAGCGGCGGCCCGAGGAATTAGCCGCTAAGTTTCCGGCGAGATCGTCATAGGCCAGGCCGGTCCGACGGTCTAGTATTCCGATGCCCAAATGACGATGCCGACGCAGGCGATCGTCGCCAGCGCAATAGAGATCGCAAAGATGACTCCAGCCATCGTCCTCGCTCCTGTCGCCAGCACGGCTCTCCGACTCCGCGATATTATCATGCAGCAAGTACCGGGTCACGTGGAGAGGCGGACGGATGGCACAGAACCCCAGGACGGAGGGGTTGTCCGCCGTCGAGCGCACGATCGAGCTGGGCATGATGGCGGGAATGGCGGCGGCCGTCCCGATGGGAATCTTCGCACTGATCGCCTCGGGAACCTGGCAGCACGCGGGCGTCTACACTCCCGTATACCGGATCGCCGCGATGCTCGACCCCTCTCCCCTGGAGGTTTCCCTGGAGGAGGCCGCGGCGGGGTCCTCCGCTTATTTCGACCCGCAGCCGTTCTTCTCCGGTGGCGCGGTCCACTTGGCGCTGGGTGGGTTCTTTGGCGTGATATTCGCGCTGCTGTCGCGCCGCCTCCGTTGGCGGGGCCGGCTGGCGCTCGCCGCCGGGGTCGTCTACGGCCTGGCGGTGCTGGCGCTGATGAGCCTGGTGCTGCTCCCGGTGGCCGCCGGCCTGGTCGGAGCCGGCAGGGAGATCGCGGGCACGGCCAGCATCACCGGCTGGCCCACCTTCGTCGTCGCGCACCTGCTCTACGGCCTCGGCCTTGGAACCTGGGCGGCGCTGCGACCACCGCCGTGACCAGCGCCGTTCTGCGGCCAGGACCCGCGATGCGGGACGGTGCGCTAGGCAGCGAGGGTTCCTCCAGGTAAACTTCGAGCAACGGATCCCGCAATAAGGGACCGCCGGCGCAAAGGGGCCGAACGTGGCGGACGGCAAAGATCGCCCGTCGAACGGAAGCGCATCCGGTCCATCCGCTCGCGTGCTCAGCACTGCCCAGCATGCGCTCCAGGCGCTGGAGATCATCGCGCAGCATCCCAAGGGCATCCCGATCAAGGCGCTCGCCCGCCGGCTGAACATCAGCCTGTCGTCGGGGTACTACCTCATCAGCTCCATGCGGGAGCAGGGCTTCGCGGAGGTGTCCCCCGCCGGGCCCGGCCTCTACACGCTCGGCCGCAAGCTCGCCGACCTGTACGAGGGCTACGTCGCGGCGAGCGTGCAGCCGGAGCGGCTGGCGCCGGTCCTCGACGAGCTTCGCGACCGCGCCTCGGCGCGTGCCTACTCGGCGATGTGGAGCAAGGGCGACCTCGAGGTGGTGCAGATCCGCGGGCGGCGGGGCGCGCGCGAGCTGCAGGACGTCACCAAGGGCTTCAGGGGCGCCGCCCACAGCCTGGCGCTCGGCAAGCTCTACCTGGCGCACCTGGTGGAGGACGAGTGGCCCACCAGCCTCGCCGGCCCCACCTACAAGCGCTACACCCCGGCCACGATCACCAGCCCCGTGGCGCTGCGCCGCCACCTGCTCTCGGTTCGGGACAACGACCTGGCGTTCGACCTGCAGGAGTTCTCCGCCGGCGCCTGCTGCGTCGCGGCGCCGGTCCGCGACGGCAGGAACGGGCTGGTGGCGACCGTCGGAGTCTCGGTGCCCGCCCGCCGCTTCGAGGTCGAGCAGAAGCAGCTGATCCGGGTGGTCAGGGAGCTGGCCGCCGAGGCATCCGTCGAGTTCGGGGCGACGGCCGTCGAGCCGACGCTGCGCTCCAACGAGTCGAGCATGCCGAGCCAGGGCGGCAGCGCCTAGCCCGCGCCGCCGCTAGCGCTCCCACTCGACCTCGCGAACGCCCCGCAGGCGGGTCAGCCCGTCCAGCAGGCGCTCCGGGCGGTAGCGGGCCGGGAGCCTTGCCACCAGCACCACCCGGCCGCCCCGCTCGCCCTCCTCGAGGTCGAGGCCGCGCACTGCCACACCCTCGCGGCGTGCCAGCTCGGTGATCTGCTGCAGGTCGAAGCCCGCGTGGATGAGCAGCACGAACTCCTCGCGCGCGACCGACCAGCGCCGCAGGCGGTTGCGGACGACCCGCAACCCGAACAGGGTGAGGACTACCAGGACGGTGGCGCCGGCGGCCAGCAGGTAGCGGCCGACGCCCACCGCCACCCCGAGCGAGGCGGTCGCCCAGATGCTGGCCGCCGTGGTCAGGCCGCGGATGGTGAGACCGTGGCGGACGATCGCGCCACCGCCGAGGAAGCCGATGCCGGTCACGATCTGGGCCGCCAGCCGGCTCGGGTCGGTCGGGGCGCCGAAGCCGTAGGCCGAGATCAGGGTGAACAGGCAGGCGCCGATGGTCAGCAGCATGTGGGTGCGCAGCCCGGCCGGCTGGTCGGCCAGCTCTCGCTCGGCCCCCACCAGCCCGCCGAGGACCGCGGCCAGCAGCAGGCGTCCGAGCAGCTCCAGGTCGCTTGGCATTCGGCAGATGCTACCCGGTCGGCCGGCGGACTAGTCCGATCGTGCCTCGGCACCGTCACCCGCAGGGTGGGTGCGCCGTCCACAGGCGCGCGCCGATACCAGAGGAGGCAACCACTCTCCGTGGCCGGAGGGGTGACCGTGATCGCTCGGGTTCTGCGCGCAACCACGCTGTCGGAGCAGGCGGCGCTGACCATGGCCGTCCGCTGGGGCGAGCAGGTGGGCCGGTTCGAGCGGGCGGCGCCCGGCTTCCAGGGCGGCGTGCTGCTCAGAGAGGGGGTGCACCTGCTCGCCATCTCCTGCTGGGACGGGCGGCGGGCCGCCGAGGCGGCACTGGAGCCGCTGCTCGACCGGGTGGCCAGCTCGGACCTGACCGACCTGCTGGCCAAGCCGCTGTCGTGCCGCCTGCGGGCCCTTTGACCCGCACCCTGCCGCTGGCCGACATGGGCCAGGGCGCACGGGGACGGATCGTCGAGGTCCGCCTGCCGCCTGGACGGCGCCCGTTGCCGGCGCCGCCGCTGCGTCCCGGCGCCCAGGTCTACGTGGCCGAGGCCATGGGCGGCCGCTGGCTGCACGTCCGCATCGACTACCGCGAGTACTCGGTGCCGGTCGACGTCGCGGAGCAGGTCCTGGTCGAGGTGGCCGGCGCGGAGGCTCCGCCGGCCGCCGCCAGCGAGGCCGGCGGAGCCTACGCGGTGCTGCTGTCGCGCCTCGACCGGCGGAGCTGGCGGGTTCGGGTGGTCGACCGGGCCAGCGGCGTGGTCGCCCGCAGCGAGTGGTTCGGGGGGGAGGAGGAGGCACGGCGACGCTTCCAGGAGCTGGCCGGCGACGCCGCCGGCATGGACGCGGCCGCCTTCCGCGCCCGCCACCGGCTGCCCTGAAGCCGGGGAGGTCAGGCGCGGACCGGCGCCGTCAGCGGCCGCGGACCCCGCGGGCCGCCTGCAGGTCGCTGACGGCCAGGACCAGCTCCTTGGCGCCGTTGCGTTCCCCTGCCAGGTAGACCGCCTCGAGGTTGATGGAGGCGTCGGCGAGCTTGCGGCAGTAGCGGCCCAGCGCCCCCGGCTCGTCCTCCAGCGTCACCGAGAGCACCTCCCGGACCCGCTGTGGGACCAGGCCGTGCTCGCGGAGCGCCTGCACGGCCGCGTCGGCCGGCTCGACCACCAGGTGGGCGAGCGCCCGTCCCTCGGTCACCCTGACCACCGCAAGGGCGCGGATGTTCACCCCCCGCTCGCCGAGCACCTCCCCGACGTCGGCCAGCGCACCGACACGGTCCTCCAGCTCGACCACCACCTCGGTCAGCATCCCCGCCTCCTCATCGGTAGCCGTGGTGCATCGTCTCACCGTGGCTGTCATGCTCGTCGACCCCCGCCGGGTCGAGGTGCAGGTCGACCGCCGCGACCCCGGGCAGGGCGTGGAAGATGGCGTGGCGGACCCGTTCGCCGAGCGCGTGGGCGTCGCGCAGCGGCAGGTCGGGATCGACGTCGGCGTGCACCAGCACGTGCAGGGAGCGGCCGACCCAGCGGGCCCGGACCGCATGGACCGCCTCGGCGCCGGCGACCGTGGCGGCCGCCCGCTCGATCTGGTCGATCACCTCGCCGTCGACCCGGTCCAGCAGGCGGTCCAGGACGTCGCGGGTGGTGGCCACCAGCACCCAGGCGATCACCCCGGACAGCAGCAGGCCGGCCAGCGGGTCGGCGGCCGGCCAGCCGGCCCACGACCCGGCGATGCCGGCCGCCGCGGCGAGGCTGGCCAGCCCGTCGACCCGGGAATGGCGGCCGTCCGCCTCCAGCGGGACCGAGTGGATGCGCCGCCCGACCCGGACCTTGTACCTGGCGACCGCCTCGTTGCCCGCCACGCCCACAAGGGCGGCGGCCAGCGCCCAGCCGGGGTTGCGCAGGGCGGGGACGTCGCCGCTGAGCAGCCTGTCCAGCGACTCCCAGGCGGCCACCACCGCCGAGGCGGCGATCGCCAGCAGCACCAGCACGCCGGCGACGTCCTCGGCCCTGGCGAACCCGAAGGTGTAGCCGCGGTCGGGCAGGCGCCGTCCGACCACGAAGGCGATCCACAGGGTCGCGGTGGTGAACACGTCGCCCAGGTTGTGCAGGCCGTCGGCGAGCAGGGCGACCGAGCCGCTGGCCGCGACGAAGGCGAACTGGACCGCGGCGGTCAGGCCGAGCCCGAAGGCCGACAGCCGGACCGCCCGCAGCCCCTCGTCCTCGCCGGTCGGCGAGTCGGCGACCGGGACCGGAGCGTGCCCGTGGCTACCACCCACCGCTGCCTCCGTTGCTTCGGGCGGCGCGAGCGCAGCGGGCCCATGGCGCCGTCCGGGTGGGATCGGCGGCGCCAGGGCCCGACTGCAGGCGGCCGCGCGCACCCGAGGGCCGGGGCCACCACACCAAGCGTAAGCCGCTGCGGCGCTGGATGCCAGTTCCAAGTGGGGGGGAAAATGGCGTCCCGGCCAATGGCGGTCCGGGCGGCGATCTGGAGGTGTCCACATGCAAGCTCGTGCCGACCGCGAAGCCCCCGACCGCAACCTGGCCCTCGAGCTGGTCCGGGTCACCGAGGCCGCCGCCATGGCCGCCGCCCGCAAGATGGGCTTCGGCGACAAGGAGACCGTCGACCAGGCCGCCGTCGACGCCATGCGGTTCGTGCTCGGCTCGGTCCCGATGACCGGCGTGGTGGTGATCGGCGAGGGCGAGAAGGACCACGCGCCCATGCTCTACAACGGCGAGGAGATCGGCGACGGCAGCCCGCCCGAGGTCGACATCGCGGTCGACCCGGTGGACGGGACCACCCTGACCGCCAAGGGCATGCCGAACGCGATCTCGGTGGTGGCGCTGTCCGACCAGGGCACGATGTTCGACCCGGGACCGTGCGTCTACATGGAGAAGCTGGCAGTGGGCCCGGAGGCCGCCGCGGCGGTCGACTTCGAGGCGCCGCTGGCCGACAACCTGCTGGGGGTCGCCAAGGCCAAGGGCGCCGAGGTCGCCGACCTGACCGTCTGCATCCTCGACCGCGCCAGGCACGAGGAGCTGGTCAAGCAGATCCGCCAGGCAGGCGCCCGCGTCAAGTTCATCACCGACGGCGACGTGGCCGGGGCGATCATGGCGGCACGGGAGGGCACCGGCGTCGACATGCTGGTCGGCATCGGTGGCACGCCGGAGGCGGTGATCGCCGCGTGCGCGCTCAAGTGCCTCGACGCCGTCATGTTCGGCCGGCTCTGGCCCCGCAACGACGAGGAGCGCCGAGCGGCCCTCGAGCAGGGCTACGAGCTGGACAAGGTGCTGACCATCGACGACCTCGTCAAGGGCGACAACGTGTTCTTCGCGGCCACCGGCGTGACCGACGGCGAGCTGCTGCGGGGCGTCCGCTTCGACCGCCGCGGGGCGCTCACCCAGTCGCTGTCGATGCGCTCCAAGTCGGGCACCAGCAGGCAGATCGACGCCCGCCACCAGCTCTCCAAGCTGAGCCGCTACGCCAGCATCGACTACGGATAAGCTTCACCCCACGGCCGCCGAGGCTGGGCGGCCGCCGCCGAGCAAGGAGGCCTTGCGCATGAGCCAGATCGACGCCTCGGACTTCTCCGCGCTGCGTGCGCTGGTCGAGGGGAGTTCGAGCAACGAGGAGCTGGTCGCCACCGTCCAGAGGCAGGAGGGCGGCGTCGGCGGCGTGCTCGACAAGGTCTTCCACGGCATGACCGAGTCCTTCAACCCCGCCAAGGCGGCCGGTCAGCAGGCCACCGTGCAGTACGAGATCGGCGCCCCCGACGGCACCCACGAGTACGCCATGCGCATCGCCGACGGGCGCTGCGAGGTCGACAAGGGCCGGGTGGAGAGCCCGCGGGTGACCATCCGCATCGGCCTTGCCGACTTCCTCGGGCTGATCACCGGCAAGGCCGCCGGCATGCAGCTGTTCATGACCGGCAAGCTGAAGGTCTCCGGCGACCTCTTCTTCGCCCAGACCTACCAGGCCTGGTTCGACCGCCCGAGCGGCTGATCAGGGTAGGTCCGGCGTCGGGGAACCAGCGTTCCCCAGACCGCCAGGAACGCTGCCACCCCGCCAGCCACCACCCGCGGCCGGCGGAACGCCCGCCGGTGGGCCGGCTCGGGCGGAACGGGCACGAGCGCGCAGTGCAGGAAATCCGCGCGGGTTGCCGCGGCAGGCCGCCGATCGCCACACTCTTGGCATGGCCACGACGATCGTGTTCCTGGTCCGGCACGCAAAGGCGGCCAGC
>DASYRU010000170.1:0-4892 GCA_036004165.1 Actinomycetota bacterium | reverse complement strand
GCCTGGAGGTGCCGGCGCGGGCCACCTGGATCCGGATGCTGATGTCGGAGTGGACGCGGATCCTCAACCACCTGATGTTCGTCGGCTCCTACCCGCTGGAGCTGGGCGCGATCACCCCGATGTTCTACGCCTTCCGGGAGCGGGAGGAGATCCAGGCGCTGATGGAGTGGATCACCGGCGGCCGCCTGCACCTGACCTACTGCCGGGTCGGCGGGCTCAAGCAGGACCTGCCGCGCGGCGCGATCGACCTGTCCCGCAGCCTGGTCCCGCGGCTGCGCGAGCGCATCAAGGAGTACGAGGACCTGGTCCTCGGCAACGAGATCTTCATGGCACGGACCAGGGGCATCGGCGTGCTCCCGGCCGACGTGGCCTGCTCCTACGGGGTCAGCGGGGCGTTGCTGCAGGCGGCCGGGGTGCCGGAGGACGCCCGCAGGACCGAGCCGTACCTGTTCTACGACCAGGTCGAGTTCGACGTGCCGACCGGACGCAACGGCGACTGCTACGACCGCTTCTCCATGCTGATCGCGCGGATGAAGCAGTCGCTGCGGATCATCGAGCAGGTCCACGAGCGCATCCCCGCCGGGCCGGTGAACGTGAAGCTGCCCAAGGTCGTCCGCGCCCCCCAGGGCCACGCCTACGTCCGCTGTGAGAACCCGCTCGGCCAGCTCTCGTACTACCTGGTCTCCCACGGCGAGAAGGAGCCCTGGCGCTTCAAGATGCGCACGCCGTCGTTCAACAACATCTCGTCGCTGCCGTACCTGCTGAAGGGAACCCTGGTGCCGGACATGATCGCCGTGATGGGCTCGATGTTCTTCATCGTCGGGGACATCGACCGGTGACCGACTTGCTCGACAACTACTGGGTGCTGCTGCCCGTCAAGGTCGTCGCCGTCCTGGCGCTCTTCCTGGTCTTCCCGCTGCTGGTCGGCTACATGGAGCACAAGGTCATGGGCCACATGCAGGCGCGGCTGGGGCCGATGGAGGCCGGCCGCTTCCACGGCGTGCTGCAGCTGGTGGCCGACGGCATCAAGTTCGTCCAGAAGGAGTCGATCATCCCGCGGGCCGCCGACAAGTGGGTGTTCGCGCTGGCCCCTGCGGTCGCCCTGATCCCGGTCATCCTGGTGTTCGGCTTCATCCCCTACGGGCGCGACCTGGTCCCGATCCGCTCCGACGTCGGCCTGTTCGTCACCCTTGCCCTCTCGAGTGTCGGCGTCATCGGTGTGCTGATGGCCGCCTGGTCGAGCGCCAACAAGTACTCGCTGATGGGCGGGGTGCGGGCCGCCGCCCAGCTGATCTCCTACGAGCTGCCGCTGGTGCTGGCCGCCGCCGCGGTCGCCATGCAGGCCGGCTCGGCCAACCTGGCGGTGATCGTCGAGCGGCAGGGCTGGTGGGGCTACGTGGTCGGCCCGCTGGTGGTCGGGTTCTTCGTCTACGGCACCGCGGCGCTCGCCGAGCTGACCCGGCCGCCGTTCGACATGCCGGTGGCCGACTCCGAGCTGGTCTTCGGCCACCTCACCGAGTACACCGGGCTGCGCTTCGCGTTCTTCCTGCTGGCCGAGTACGCCGGCATCGTGGCCCAGTCGGCGATCGCCGCCACCCTGTTCCTCGGTGGCTGGAAGGGGCCGGTGCTCGACGGGCCCTGGTGGCTGGCGGCCAAGGTCCTCGCCCTGTCGTTCTGCGTGATCTGGTTCCGCGCGACCTACCCGCGCCTGCGGGAGGACCAGCTGCAGTCGTTCGCCTGGCTCCGCCTGGTGCCGGTGTCGCTGCTGCTGCTCCTGGTGGTCGGGTTCCTCAAGGTGTACTGAACGAGCGCTGAAAACGCCAAACGGAGGTACAAGGTGAAAGTGAAAGGGCCAGCTCAGGGGCCTCTCCCTCGGCGCCGGCCGACTGCGGAGAGGGCGTTTTCAGCGCTCGTTCAAGTGGGCATCTGATGCCAGCGCTCAAGGGGGTCGGGCTGCTGAAGGGGCTCGGCGTCACCTTCAGGACCATGTCGAGGCGGGCGGCCACCCAGCAGTACCCGCACGTCAAGCCGAACCTGCCCGCCCGCAGCAGGGGGGTGATCGCGCTCATCGAGGAGAACTGCACGGTGTGCATGCTCTGCTCGCGCGAGTGCCCCGACTGGTGCATCTACATCGACTCCCACAAGGAGACGGTGGCCCCCAAGGAGGGCGGGCGGGCCCGCACCCGCAACATCCTCGACCGCTTCGCCATCGACTTCGCGCTGTGCATGTACTGCGGCATCTGCGTCGAGGTCTGCCCGTTCGACGCGCTGCACTGGAGCCCCGAGTTCGAGTACGCCGAGTACTCCCACGAGGCCCTCACCCACGAGATGGACACCCTGCGGCAGTGGGCCTACACGGTGCCGGCGCCCGACCCGCTCGAGGTGGGCGCGGAGGAGCCAAGGGAGATCGAGTCGGCCCGCAAGGCCAGGGAGGCACTCCGGGCCAAGGCGGCCGCCGCCGCCGAGCAGGCCGCCGCCCCCGCCCCTGCCGCGGCCGCGGCGCCCCCCGCCGCCCCAACCGAGGCTCGCCCGAGCGCCGCGCCGGCCGAGCCTGCCGCACCGGCCCCTGCCGCACCGGCGCAGGAGGTCCAGGTCGAGCCCGGCATCGACCAGGAGACCTATGACCGGCTGGTCGCCGCCGGCGAGCCGGAGCGCACCGCCAGGGCCAAGGCCAAGGCCGCCTACATGCGCAAGGCCAAGGCCGAGGCCCGCGCCGCCGCGGGATCGGTGGACGCGCCGCCGCCGGCCCCGGCCGCGCCGCCGGAGCCCGCCCCGCCGGCGGCCCCGGAACCGGCCTCGGCGGCCGCGCCGCCGGAGCCCGCCCCGCCGGCGGCCCCGGAACCGGCCTCGGCGGCCGCGCCGGAGCCCGCTCCAGCTGCAGGGGGCGAGGCGGAGCACCTGGAGGTGGAGATCGACCAGGAGACCTACGACCGGCTGATCGCCGCCGGCGAGGCCGACCGCACCGCCAGGGCCAAGGCCAAGGCCGCCTACGCCCGCAAGCTGCGCGCCGCGCAGCGGGGCGGGGGTGGCGGCGGGTCGTGACCGGGCTGGAGGTCGCCTTCCTGCTGCTCGCCGTGTCCGGCGGGCTGGCTGGCCTGCTCGTGGTGACCAGCCGCAACGTGGTCCACGCCGCCCTCTGGCTGGTGGTCGCCCTGGCCAGCGTGGCCGGCATGTACCTGCTGCTGGCGGCGCCGTTCGTCGCCTTCGTGCAGGTGATCATCTACGTGGGAGCGATCGTGGTGCTGCTCCTGTTCGGCATCATGCTGACCAGGGCGCCGGTCGGCCGGCGGGTGCTCGACAACTCCCCGCGCGCGAGGGTCGGCGCCTTCGTCGTCGGCGCCGGCGTGTTCGTGATGCTCACCGTGTTCCTCGCCGGCGCCTTCGCCGACGAGCGCATCAGCATCCAGGCCGCCACCGCCACCGCCGCACTTGGCACCTCCCTGTTCCGCAACTACGTGCTGCCCTTCGAGGCGGTCAGCGTGCTGCTGCTGGCCGCCCTGGTCGGCGCCATCGTCCTCGCCCGCCGCGACTAGGAGCCGCCGCAGATGCCGCTGCTGTATCCGCTGACCTTCGCCGCCTTCCTGTTCAGCGTCGGGGTGTACGGCGTGCTCGCCCGCCGCAACGCGGTGATGGTGCTGATGAGCATCGAGCTGATGCTGAACGCGGTGAACGTCAACCTGGTCGCGTTCAACGCCTACCTGCGGGACCAGCTGGTGTCCGGGCAGATCTTCGCGCTGTTCGTGATCGCGGTGGCGGCGGCCGAGGTCGGCATCGGCCTGGCGATCGTGCTGCTGATCTTCCGCAACCGGGAGACGGTCAACATCGACGAGGTCGACCTGCTGCGCTGGTGAGAGGAGCCTGATGGAGGAGCTGGCCTGGCTGGTGCCCGCCCTGCCGCTGGTGGCATGGGCGGTCATCCTGCTGGTTGGCAAGCGCCTGCCGGACGGAGGCTCGCCGGTCGGCATCCTGGCCATCGCCGTCGGCTGGGTGATCAGCCTCGTGATCCTGTTCGGGGTGATCGGGGGCGCCGACGCCTACCACGCCAGCGTCGAGTGGGCGCCGTTCGGCGAGGACCTGGTGATCCCGCTCGGCATGACCGTGGACGGGCTGGCCGCGGTGCTGCTGGCGATGGTCACCACCATCTCGCTGCTGGTGCAGCTCTACTCGGTGTCCTACATGCGGGGCGACGAGCGCTACACGTTCTTCTTCGCCATGCTGTCGCTGTTCACCGCCGGCATGCTGATCGTGGTGCTGGCCGACAACCTCATGCTGCTGCTGGTCGGCTGGGAGATCATGGGCGTCTGCTCCTACTTCCTGATCGGCCACTACTGGGAGGACGTGGCCAACTCCCGCGCGGCGATCAAGGCGTTCCTGACCACCCGGGTCGGCGACCTCGGCTTCATGGCCGGCATCTTCGTGTTCTTCTGGGCCGCCGGCGGCAGCTTCGAGATCGAGCGGATCATCCAGGGCGTCGAGTCCGGCAGCATCTCGAGCACCACCGTCACCCTCGGCACGGTGCTGCTGTTCTGCGGCGCGATCGGCAAGTCGGGCCAGTTCCCGTTGCACACCTGGCTGCCCGACGCCATGGCGGGCCCCACGCCGGTGTCGGCCCTGATCCACGCCGCCACCATGGTCGCGGCCGGGGTGTTCCTGGTCGCCCGGATGTACCCGGTGTTCGAGGCGTCCGGCACCGTCCTCAACGAGATCGCCGTCATCGCCAGCATCACCATGCTGATCGCGGCGCTGCTGGTGCTGGTGCAGGACGACATCAAGCGGGTGCTGGCCTACTCGACCGTCTCCCAGCTCGCCTACATGATGGCCGCGCTCGGGGTCGGCGGCTACTCGGCCGGGGTGTTCATGCTGATCACCCACGCCTTCTACAAGGCGCTGCT
>DASYRU010000169.1:0-2779 GCA_036004165.1 Actinomycetota bacterium | reverse complement strand
GCGTAGCTCTGGGCGACGAACCGCCTGGCGCCGGCGGCCAGCGCCGCCGCCAGCAGGATGTCGGTCCCGGCGGTGCGCAGCCGGTTGGTGGACGCAAAGCCCTCGTCGAGCCTGCGGAAGTCGGTCGCGCCGGCCAGGGCGGTGAGCTGGTGCACCACCACCTCCGGTCGGGCCTGCCGCAGCGCGGACAGCACCGCGTCCCGGTCGAGGCCGTCGGCGACCACCGGGGTGGCCCCGGCCGCGCGCAGGCGCTCCGCCCGCTCAGGAGAGCGGGTCATCCCGACCACCTCGTGGCCCCCCTCCAGCAGCAGCGGCACCAGCCGGCTCCCCAGCACCCCGGTCGCCCCGGCAACGAAGATCCTCATGGCCATCTCCTCTCTGGCGATCTACAGCGTTGAGACGAGATGGCGGGGCCGGCCGTGACACGCTTCACTGGAGGCATGGACGAGCAGGACGCCTACCAGGAGCTGCGGCCGCTGCTGTTCTCGATCGCCTACCGGATGGTCGGCAGCGTCAGCGAGGCCGAGGACCTGGTGCAGGAGGCGTTCCTGCGCTACCACCGCGCGGCCAGGGACGGCGCGGAGATCGACTCGCCGAAGGCGTACCTGTCCACGGTCACCAGCAGGCTGGCGATCGACCACCTGCGCTCGGCGCGGGTGCGGCGGGAGCGGTACGTGGGCGCGTGGCTCCCCGAGCCGCTGCTGACCGACCCCGACGGCGACCTGGCCGCGCACGCCGGACAGCGCGACTCCCTCTCCATGGCGTTCCTGGTGCTGCTGGAGCGCCTCTCGCCGGTGGAGCGGGCGGTGTTCCTGCTGCACGAGGTCTTCGGCTACGGCTACGCGGAGATCGCCGGTCTGGTCGGCAAGACCGAGGACAACTGCCGCCAGATCGGCGCCAGGGCCCGCCGCCACGTCGAGGAACGACGGCCGCGGTTCGAGACCTCGCGCCGGCAGCGGGAGGAGCTCGCCAGGCGCTTCTTCGCGGTGATCGAGCAGGGCGACACCGAGGGCCTGGTCGACCTGCTGGCGGCGGACGCGGTGATGTACGGCGACGGCGGCGGCAAGGCCCCGGCGATCGCCCAGCCGCTCCACGGGGCGCAGCGGGTCGCCCGCTTCCTGCTCGGCCTGGCGCGCCAGGCCAAGGCGATGGGTGTGGATCTTCGGCCCGCCGAGGTCAACGGTCAGCCGGGAGCGCTGGCCAGCGACCGAGAGGGACGCGTGGTGGGCGTCCTCTGCATCGACGTCGCCGACGGTCGGGTGCAGACGGTGCACTCGATCGTCAACCCCGACAAGCTGCGCCACCTCGGCCCGGTCGGCGACCTCGCTGGTCTGCTCGGCGGCCGGGGCGCCGCGCCGGCCTCCTAGCCGCGCAGCAGCTCGGTCACCTGGAAGGCCAGCTCGAGGGCCTGGCTGGCGTTCAGGCGCGGGTCGCAGGCGGTCTCGTAGCGGCGGTGCAGGTGGCCGTCCTGGATCTCGTCGGCCCCGCCGAGACACTCGGTGACGTCCTCGCCGGTCAGCTCGATGTGGATGCCGCCAGGGTGGGTGCCCTCGGAGCGGTGGACGGCGAAGAACCCCGCCAGCTCGCGCATCACGTCGTCGAAGCGGCGGGTCTTGTGCCCGGACGGGCCGACGAAGGTGTTGCCGTGCATCGGGTCGCAAGCCCACACCACCGGGTGGCCGGCGTCGCGGACGGCCCCGATCAGCGACGGCAGCCGCTCCTCCACCCTGGCGGCGCCCATGCGGGCCACCAGCGTGAGGCGGCCGGGGATGCGCCCGGGATCCAGCAGCTCGCAGAGGGCGACCGTCTCCTGCGGGGTCGCCGTCGGGCCGAGCTTGGCGCCCACCGGGTTGCCGACCCCCCGCAGGAACTCCACGTGCGCGCCGTCGAGCTGGCGGGTCCGGTCCCCCACCCACAGCAGGTGCGCGCCGCAGTCGTACCAGCAGCCCGTGAGGCTGTCGCGGCGGGTCAGGGCCTGCTCGTAGCCGAGCAGCAGGGCCTCGTGGGAGGTGTAGAAGTCGACCTGGTGGATGACCGAGGCGTTCAGGTCGATGCCGCAGGCGGCCATGAACCGCAGCGCCCGGTCGATGCCGTCGGCGACCGCGTCGTAGCGTTGCCCAGCGGGGCTCTTGGCCACGAACTCCTGGTTCCAGGTGTGCACCTGGTTCAGGTCGGCGAAGCCGCCCTTGGTGAACGCCCGCAGCAGGTTCAGGGTGGCCGAGGACTGGTGGTAGGCGCGCAGCATGCGGGCCGGCGACGGCCTGCGCGCCTCGGTGGTCGGCGCCAGGTCGTTGACCATGTCGCCGCGGTAGACGGGCAGCTCGGTCCCGCCGACCCGCTCTGCCGGGGCGCTGCGAGGCTTGGCGAACTGGCCGGCGATGCGGCCGACCTTGACCACCGGCAGCCCCGCTCCGTAGGTGAGCAGGACCGCCATCTGCAAGATCACCTTGAGCTTGTCGCGGATGCTGTCGGCCGAGAAGGCGTCGAACGTCTCGGCGCAGTCGCCGGCCTGCAACAGGAAGCCGTGCCCGGCGGCCACCGTGGCCAGGCTGGCCTGCAGGGTCCTGGCCTCGCCGGCGAACACCAGCGGCGGCTGCCTGGCCAGCTCGGCAAGGACCCCGTCGAGGGCGGCCAGGTCCGGCCAGTCGGGCTGCTGGGCGGCCGGCAGGGCCCGCCAGGAGGCCGGCGACCAGGCTTCCGCCTGGGCGGGCACCAGCTCCGGGGAAGCGCTCATGGCATCATCGTCGCGGTTCCCGGCCACCCTGGCAAACCAAACACC
>DASYRU010000168.1:0-4383 GCA_036004165.1 Actinomycetota bacterium | reverse complement strand
GGCCCACCGGGCCGGCATCGTCCACCGCGACCTCAAGCCCAAGAACGTCATGGTGCGCGAGGACGGCACCACCAAGCTGACCGACTTCGGCATCGCCTCGGTCCAGGGGGACCCGCGGCTGACCGCCACCGGCCTGGTGGTGGGCTCGCCCGCCTACATGGCGCCCGAGCAGGTCGAGGGCGCGGTGGTCGGCCCGGCCGCCGACCTGTGGGCGCTCGGGGCGACGTTGTGGTTCGCGGTCGAGGGCGAGCCGCCGTTCGGCGGTGGCGAGTTCCAGACCCTGAGCGCGATCGTCCACGGCGAGCCGCGCCGGCCAAGCCGGCTCGGCCCGCTCGCCCCCGTGCTGGCCCGCCTGCTCGCCAAGGACCCGGCGATGCGGCCGTCGATCGCCGAGGCGCGGCACCTCCTCCGGAGGGTGGCCGGCGGAGCCTCGCCCGCCGGCCAGGTGGCCAGCGGCGGCGACACGCCGCCGGTGCCGCGCCGCGCCCAGCGGCACCAGGACGCGCGGACCACCGTCGACGGCACCCACCGGCACCAGGACGGGCGGACCGCCGTCCGCGCCTCCCCGGCCCGGCCGGTCCGGTCGGGCCGGCGGCGGCTGCCGCCGGTGCCGCCGGTCCCCGCCGCCGGCGAGCCGATCCTGCCCGTCCCGACCCGCCGCAGCCGGGCCGCGGTCGTGATCCCGCTCGCCGTTCTGGCGCTCGCGCTGGTCGGCGTCGCCGCCTGGCAGCTCGGCGGCGACGGTGGCGCGCCAGGGGCCCAGCGCCGCCGGCCGCCCGCCGACCGTCAACTGCCGGCCGCGCCGGCCGGCTGGCGCGGCTACGAGAGCCCGGACCGCAGCTACCGGCTCGCCTACCCATCCGGCTGGAGCCCCGCCGACAAGGGCGCCTTCACCGACTTCACCGAGCCGGGCGTCGGCCGCTTCTTCCGCGTCCAGCCGACCACCGACGCGATGGCCCCGCTCGCCGCCCAGCAGCAGCTGGAACGCTCGTTCATGGCCAGGCACGCCGGCGACGACTACCGGCGGGTGCGGCTGGGGCCGGCCACCTTCAAGGGCCTCGACGCGGCCGTGTGGGAGTTCACCTTCGTCGGCGACGGGGGCCGGCCCCAGCGCGGCTACGACCTCACCTTCCGGGCGGGGGGCCTGCGCCACGCCATCCTGTTCCAGGCCGGCGCCGAGACGTGGGCGGCCTCCCAGGACGAGCTGCAGGCGTTCCTGACCGGCTACCGGCCACGCACCTGAGTCGCGCCTCAGCCGGGCCCTTCGGGTCACCCGTACGGTCGGCCGGGGCGGCGTACGCTGAGGGGCGACTCGCGGGAGGAGGGCGATGGGCGACGCTGACCAGCGGCTGACCCGGGGGGGTCCGGAGGACTCCGAGGGGGTCCCCAGGTCAACCGAGTCCGGCATCCCGGTCGAGGTGGTCTACGGGCCGGAGGCCCTTGACGGCTTCGACCCGGCGGTGGCGCTCGGCGAACCCGGCCGCGACCCGTTCACCCGCGGCATCTACCCGACCATGTACCGGGGCCGGCCCTGGACGATGCGGCAGTACGCCGGGTTCGGCTCCGCCGCCGAGACCAACGCCCGCTTCCACTACCTGCTGGACCACGGCCAGACCGGGCTGTCGGTCGCCTTCGACCTGCCGACCCAGATGGGCTACGACTCCGACCACCCGATGGCCGCCGGGGAGGTCGGCAGGGTCGGGGTGGCGATCGACTCGCTGGCCGACATGCGGCGGCTGTTCGAGGGGATCCCGCTCGACCGGGTCTCGACCTCGATGACGATCAACTCGCCGGCCGCGATGCTGTTGCTGCTGTACCAGCTGGTCGGCGAGGAGCAGGGGGTCGACCCCGCCGCGCTCACCGGAACCGTCCAGAACGACGTGCTCAAGGAGTACATCGCGCGCGGCACCTACATCTACCCGCCGACCCATTCGCTGCGGATCGCCACCGACCTGTTCGCCTACTGCGCCGAGCGCCTGCCGCGGTTCAACACCATCTCGATCTCCGGGTACCACATGGCGGAGGCGGGCGCCACCGCCGTCCAGGAGGTGGCCTTCACCCTCACCAACGCCATCGCCTACGTGCAGGCCGCCCTGGACGCCGGGCTCCCGGTCGACGGGTTCGCGCCGCGGCTGGCGTTCTTCTTCGTGGCGAGGACCACCCTGTTCGAGGAGGTGGCCAAGTTCCGGGCCGCCCGCCGCATCTGGGCCGGCACCATGGGCGACCGCTTCGGCGCGCAGAACCCGCGCTCGCGCATGCTCCGCTTCCACACCCAGACCGCCGGGGTCCAGCTCACCGCCCAGCAGCCGCTGAACAACGTGGTCCGGGTGACCGTGCAGGGGCTGGCGGCGGTCCTCGGCGGCACCCAGTCGCTGCACACCAACGCCTTCGACGAGGCGCTGGCGCTGCCGAGCGAGGGAGCCGCCCGCCTGGCGCTCCGCACCCAGCAGGTGCTGGCCAACGAGACCGGCGTCACCGACACGGTCGACCCGTTCGCCGGCTCCTACTTCGTGGAGCGCCTCACCAACCAGGTCGAGGCGCGCGCCCGCGAGCTGATGGCCAGGGTCGACCAGCTGGGCGGCGCGGTCGCCGCCATCGAGCGCGGCTTCCAGAAGTCGGAGATCGAGCGCTCCGCCTACCAGCAGCTCCGCGCGATCGAGGCAGGGGACAACGTGGTCGTCGGGGTCAACCGCTTCGCCGGCGGGGAGGAGGAGCCGGTCAGCCTGACGCGGCTCGACCCGGCCATCGCCGAGGCGCAGGCCAAGTCGCTGGTGGACATCAGGGCCGGACGCGACCAGGCCGCGGTCGCCGCCGCCCTCGGCGACCTGCGCGACGCCGCCGCCGGCAGCGACAACCTGCTGGTGCCGATGCGGGAGGCGCTGCGCGCCATGACGACCGTCGGCGAGGTCTGCGACGCGCTGCGCGAGGTGTTCGGCGTCTACCGCCCGCCCGACGTGTTCTGAGCAAGCTCCGTCGTTTTGCGGAGATTGGTCCCCATACTGCGGGGGGTAGCTTGGGCTGCCCGTTTCCCCCCTTCGGAAAGGAGCCGCGCCGTGTCGGTCGAGCTCCAGTTCGTCTTCTACCTGGCCGCCTTCCTCTGCTTCCTGCTGGCGGCGTTCAGCTTCCGCGTCGCCTGGGTGGGTCGGGTCAACCTGGTCGGCCTCGGCCTGGCCCTGTGGGTCTTCGTGCCCCTGGTGACCGCCTTGCGAAGAGTGAACTGAGGCGGTGCCGCCCGGCCAGCCCCGAGTACCATTCGACCCATGCGGGTGGTGATCGTCGGAGGCGGGCCGGGCGGCTACGAGGCCGCCCTGGTCGCGGCCGACCTGGGCGCCGAGGTCACGATCGTCAACGACGAGGGCCTCGGCGGCCACTGCGTGCTCTGGGACTGCGTGCCCTCCAAGACCCTGCTCACCTCGGCCCAGGCGTTCTCCATCGTCGAGACCGCGCCCGCCCTGGGGGTGCACTTCCAGGGCCTGCAGGGACGTGGGGTCCCCGGCCACGAGGTGGACCTGCCGACCATCATGGCCCGGGTCCGCGACCTCGCCACCAGCCAGTCCGAGGACATCGGCGAGCGGGTCCTCGCCGACGGGGTGCGGCTGCTGCTGGGCAAGGCACGCGTGGTGGACCCCCACACGGTCGAGGTGCACCTGGAGGACGGCGGCAGCGAACGGCTGCAGGGCGACGCCATCCTGCTGGCCACCGGCTCCGACCCGCGCCGCCTGCCGACCGCCCCAACCGACGGCGAGGTGGTGCTGTCCAGCAAGGACGTCTACAACCTCAAGGAGGTGCCCGAGCACCTGGTGGTGGTCGGGGCCGGCGCCACCGGCGCCGAGTATGCCACCGCCTTCCTCGGCTTCGGCTCCCACGTCACCTTCATCGCCAGCCGCGACCGCGTCCTGCCGACCGAGGACGAGGACGCCGCCCTGGTCATCGAGGAGGTGTTCCACCGCCGCGGCCTCGAGACGGTGAAGAACGCCAGGGCGGCCAAGGTGGAGCGACTCGGCGACCGCGGGGTGGTGCACCTGGAGGACGGCCGCACCGTGGAGGGCAGCCACGTGCTGCTGACCATCGGCCAGGTGCCGCAGACTTCCGGCCTGGGCCTCGAGGAGGTCGGCGTCCGCACCGACGACCGCGGCGCGGTGATCGTCGACGGCGTCAGCCGCACCACCGTGCCGACCATCTACGCCGCCGGCGACGTCACCGGCAAGCTCATGCTCGCCTCGGTGGCGGCCATGCAGGGCCGCATCGCGATGTGGCACCTGCTCGGCCAGGCCGTCTCGCCGCTGCGCTGGGACGCGGTGGCGGCCACCGTGTTCACCGACCCGCAGATCGCCACCGTCGGCCTGTCGGAGCAGCGGGCCAGGGAGGCCCGCATCGAGGTCG
>DASYRU010000167.1:0-2618 GCA_036004165.1 Actinomycetota bacterium | reverse complement strand
CGGCGGACCAGCCGCAGCAGCCGCGAGGCGACCCGGCCGGCCAGCACCCCGAACCGGCGCGCCTGCTCCTCGCTGCGCAGGATCAGGGCGAACACGATGATGGCGGCCACCAGCCCGGCGATGCCGAGCAGCGCGGCGGTGACCCGCCCGCCGCCGGCGCCGCCCCCCAGCAGGACCAGCGCGAGGGCAAGGACCGGCAGGCCGAGCTTGACGAAGCTGTTCCAGACCCCGGAGACCAGCACGGCGGTGGTGGTCCTCGACCGTGAGTAGCCCCACTTTCCCAGCATGCTGTAGGTCATGCCGATCCCGATGGCCGACCCCCCGTACACGGTGTTGGCCACCGCGGTGGTCGACTGGGTCATCACGAAGGCGTGCCAGAACGACAGCCCGGGCGTCACCGACATCCATACGAACGCGTAGGTCGCCAGGTTCCAGGCCGCGATCACCGCCAGGACGGCGTCCTCCAGCCAGGTCAGGGCCTGGATCTCGGCCCACACCAGGTGCAGGTCGATGTCCCGCAGCAGGAAGTAGAAGATCGCCACGACCAGCACCAGCGAGACCAGCACCCCGATGGCCGTGCGGGTCGGCGAGCGGCGCTTGGCGGCCGGTGGCTGCTGGTCGGTCGTCACATCAACCCCCCAACCTGCGCCGGTCCTGCCCGACATGACCTTCCTTGCTGGTATCCGGCTTGTCAAGGCTCCGTAGAATCCCCGTATGTCACGGCAGACGGGCAAGCAACACGAGACCGTCGAGGACGCGCTCGCCCGGCAGGTCGAGACTCGTCGCGGCCCGGCGTCCCGCCTGGCCGAGGCGTTGCGGGAGCTGGGCCAGGTGGATCGGGCCGTGTACCAGGCCGTGGCCCGCACGCCCACCGCGGAGTTGGACGGCCCCGTCCGGCGGCTCGCGAACGCCGCGGACTACTCGCGCCTGTGGCTGGGGATCGCCGCCGCGATCGCGCTGCTCGGCGGCGAGCGCGGACGCAGGGCGGCGCTGGAGGGTGTCGTCTCGATCGGTGTGACCTCGGCGACCGTCAACCTTGGCGTCAAACAGCTCCACCAGCGGCCGCGGCCGGAGCGCGTCGAACCCGACCTGCATCGGGCCGGCAGCGTGAAGATGCCCGCATCCACCTCGTTTCCCTCCGGACATGCAGCCTCGGGCTTCGCGTTCGCCCATGCCGTGGGCCGTCACCTGCCGGGGCTGGCGGTGCCGCTGCGGCTGCTGGCGAGCGGGGTCGCCTACTCGCGCGTCCACACCGGCGTCCACTACCCGGGCGACGTGGTGGCCGGCTCCATCCTTGGTGCCGGAGGAGCCGCCATGGTCGCCGCGGCGTTCGACCGCCTCCCCGGCCGCTCCCGGCGGTAAGGGACCCGCACGCCGGGTTGTACATCCGCGCACGGCGGATCATAGGATGACGGACCTCGGCTGCGCCCGAGACCTGACGAACCGACCGCCTGGGCCCAGCCGGTCAGGAGGGGCATCGTGCGCTCACGGACCGTTCTCATCCCCCTGGTCGCGTTCGTGCTCGCCACCGCGGCGGCCTGCGACTCCAACAAGGCCAACCGCTCCAGCTCACCCGCGCCGACCCAGACGACCGCGCATCCCGCCGAGCACGAGGGCGCCACCGGCGCCACCGCCCCGGGGTCGCCGACCGAGTTGGGAGCCCAGTTCGAGCAGCTCCTCGGGCAGCACGCGCTGCTGGCCGTGCGCCAGATGCGCGGCGTGGTGGCGGGGCGGCGCGACTTCCGCGAGGCGGCGGACGCGGCGTTGCAGCAGAACACCGACGCGCTGAGCCGGCTGGTCGCGTCCGCCTACGGCGACGCCAACGGCGACCGCTTCAAGCAGCTCTGGCAGCGTTCCGTCACCGACCTCGACGCCTACGCGGACGCCGTGGCCGACGACGACGCCGCGGCGAAGCAGGCGGCACGGACTGCGCTGGTGGCCGACTCCGACGCCTTCGGTTCCTGGCTCGCCGAGGCCGCCGACGGCCGGGTCGAGGCCGGCGACGCCCCGAACGACCTGCGGGTGCACGTCGAGCACCTCATGAAGCAGGTCGAGGCGTACGCCGCCAGCAAGTATGACCAGGCGTACGAGATCGAACGCCAGGCCTACGAGCAGCTCTTCATGGTCGGCGCCCCGCTGGCGAAAGGGAGCCTCACGCCCAAGCTCGCCGCCAAGCTCGACGCGCCACCGGAGAAGCTTCGATCCGCCTTCGCGATGCTGCTGGGCGAGCACATGGAGCTGATCGTCGACGCGCAGCGTGCGACCTTCGGCGGGTCGCCGGAGTTCAAGGCGGCCGCCGCCCAGGTCAACGCCAACACCACCGCACTGACCAAGGCGATGGGCGCGATCGTCGGACCGCAGAAGGCCGGCGAGTTCCAGACGGCCTGGGCCAACCACGTGGAGGGGCTGCTGGCCTACTCCACCGCGGCCGCCGACAAGGACGAGGCCGCCAAGGCCGCCGCCGAGCAGAACCTGGACGGCTTCGCCGCCAGGCTCGCCCTGTACTTCAGCGACATCGTGCGGAACGTGCTCCCCGTCGAGCCGCTCACCAAGGCCATCTCGGCGCACGACACGCATCTGGTCGGCCAGGTCGACGCCTACGCGGCACGTGACTACGG
>DASYRU010000166.1:0-3261 GCA_036004165.1 Actinomycetota bacterium | reverse complement strand
GACCCGCAGCGCCTCACCCCCGAGCTGCAGGAGTGGTGCAAGCAGCGGCTGCAGCGCTACGAGTACCCGCACCTGGTGGAGTACGCCGAGGAGCTGCCCAAGACCACCACCGGGAAGATCCAGCGCTACAAGCTGCGCGCCGGGGAGACCGGGGAGGGCGGATGATCGACGGCCTCCCGCTGGTCGACGCGCACCTGCACCCGGCGAGGCGGCCGACCCTCAAGGTGAGCTGGCAACAGTGGGCGCTGGAGTTCGGCAGGGGCATCCCGTTCGACGACCTCTACGACCGGGCGGGCACGCTGCGTCCCGACCGCTTCGACGCCTACCTGGAGGAGGAGGGCGTCGACCTGGCGCTGCTGATGAGCGAGTACAGCCCGCGGGTGACCGGCATCCAGCCGGTGGAGGACCTGCTGCCGCTGCTGGAGCACAACCCGCGGCGCTTCCGCCTGATCGCCAACCTGAACCCGCACCTGCACCACCCCATCGGCGAGGAGCTGGAGCGCCAGCTCGCCCTCGGCGCCGTGGCGGTCAAGCTGCACCCGGTGCACGGCGGCTTCTCGCCCACGCACGGCGAGCTCTACCTGGTCTACCGGCGCTGCGCCGAGCTGGGCGTCCCGGTCGTCTTCCACTGCGGTACCAGCACCTTCCCCGGCGCGGTCAACCGCTATGGCGACCCCGGCCCGATCGACGAGGTGCTCACCAACGTCCCCGACCTCAAGGTGGTGCTGGCCCATGGCGGCCGCGGCTGGTGGTACGAGGCGGCGGCGTTCCTGGCGCTGGCCCGCGAGAACCTCTGGATCGAGCTGTCCGGGCTGCCACCACAGCGGCTGCCCGCCTACTACGCCCGCCACGATCTGCGCCGGCTCGCCCGCAAGCTCATCTTCGGCAGCGACTGGCCAGGCGTCCCCGGCATCGCCGCCAACGCGCGGGCGATCGCCAAGCTCGACATCGACGAGGCCGACCTGCCCGGCGTGCTGGCCGGCAACGCCCGCAAGGTCTACCGCGGCCTCGACCAGCCAGGAGATTGACTGACCGGTCAGACGGAGCGATGATGGCGGCATGCTGAAGACCGAAGCGGAGCTGCTCGAGCGCCTGCGGAGCGGCCGGCTGATCGAGGGGCTGGACACCGCCACCGAGGCGTACGTGGAGGGGCTCAAGCGGACGCTGATCGTGTCGGCCGACACCGAGCTGGTCAGCGCCCCGGCCTACCTGCGGGCGGCGCGGGACGCCCCCTCGATCAACTCCTACATGTCGGCGGTCAGCATCATCCAGGACGAGCTGGGGCACGCCCACATCGCCTACCGGATGCTGCGCGACCTCGGTGTCGACACCGACCAGCTCGTCTACGAGCGGGACCCCAAGGCCTTCAAGTACCCCTACGCGTTCGACGTGCCGCTGGACCGCTGGGAGGAGCTGGTGGTCGCCAACGCCTTCTACGACCGCGCCGGCTTCGTGCTGCTCAGCGACATCTACCAGAACACCAGCTACGGGCCGTGGAAGCGCGCGCTGGTCAAGGTCGACCGGGAGGAGACCTTCCACCTGCGCCACGGCGAGCGCTGGATGAAGATCCTCTCCGAGGACCCGGACAAGCGGGCCACGGTGCAGCGGGCGGTCGACTGGATGTTCGTGCTCACCCTGGAGTGGTTCGGCCTGCCCGACGAGCTCAAGCGGCACGGCGAGCAGGTCGGCTACCAGATGAAGGGCAAGACCAACGATCAGCTCCGCCAGGCCTGGATGGCAGCCACCGTGCCGTTGTGCGAGCGGCTCGGCTTCCCGGTGCCGGCCCACCTGGACCAGGCGAGCGGCCAGTACCTGATCGACGCGCCCTTCCCGATGGCCTTCGACGAGCAGCACAAGCGCTGGGACCTGGAGCGTGGCGCGATCTCCTGGGACGAGGTGCTGCAGCGGTGGCGGCGGCGCGGACCGTGCAACCAGGAGTTCGTGGCCATGATCCAGCGCGGCGACCGCCATCTCCCCGGGGGGTCCGGGGGGCTCATGCAGCCGGAGGCGGTAGCCCCCCGGTCAACCGGGCGGGCGGGGTGACCGTGGTCGCCGCCGACGACGTCCGCGCCGCCCTCGCCGAGGTCCAGGACCCGGAGCTGCCGGTCAGCATCGTCGACCTCGGGCTGGTCCGGTCGGTCGCGGTCGACGGCGCCACGGTGACCGTCGGGATCACCTTCACCTCGCTGGCCTGCCCCTGCACCGACGTGCTCCGCGAGGACGTGCAGGCGCGGCTGCGCCGGCTGGACGGCGTCGCCCACGTCGAGGTGGAGGAGGTCTTCGAGGCCTGGAGCCGCGACGACCTGACCGAGGAGGGACGCCTGGCCCTTCTCGCCCTCGGGGTCACCTAGAGTGCCGGCCGAGTATCGGCGTCGCACAGGCGCCACGCTGAACGAACGGGGGGCCCGCAACGTGCGCGCCGTGCATACTCGGCTGGTGCTCTAGATGGACGCCCCCGAGGTCGAGGTGTGGGAGGTCTACGCGCGCCACGACCGCGAGCGGCGGGCACACCACGTCGGCACGGTCCGCGCGGCCGGGCCGAAGGACGCGCGGGTGTTCGCCTTCATGATGTACGACGAGCGCCGCTGGCAGGAGATGTTCGTGGTCCCGCGCGCCGCGGTCGTCTCCGTGATCGCCCCCGAGTAGGGTCGCCGCACGGTGGAGCGCTACCACGTGTTCGGCCGGACCACCTACCCAGACCCGCTGGAGTTCCAGGGGACGCTGACCGCGGCCGACCACCGGCAGGCGGCCGGCCAGGCGCTGGAGCGCCACGGCCGCGGCTGGGTCGAGCTCGTCCTGCTCCCGGAGGCCTCGATCCACTGGATCCTCGGCCCGCAGCCGGTCGACCGGGAGGGGGACGATGGCTGACTGGGTGACCGACGACGACGACGCCCTCGCCGCCCTGGTGAACCTGCTGGTGGTGCTGGCCGACAACAAGTACTGGCTCGGCCGGCACCTGTCGGAGTGGGCCGTCGGCTCCCCGAGCCTGGAGGTCGGGGTGGCCTGCGCGGCGGTCGCGCAGGGCGAACTGGGCCAGGCAAGGGTGCTGTACCCGCTGCTGCAGGAGCTGCCCTTCCCGGGGCCGGTCGACCCGCTGGAACGCGAGCGCGGCTACCACGTGTCGCTGCTTGACCGGCCGTTCCCGACCTGGTCGCATGCGGTGGCCGCGCTGCTGCTGGTCGACGGCGCCGTCACCACCATGCTGGAGGCGCTGGCCGGAAGCCGCTACCAGGCGCTCGCCAGGCGCGTGCCGCGGATGCT
>DASYRU010000165.1:0-6218 GCA_036004165.1 Actinomycetota bacterium | reverse complement strand
CCGACGACCAGGGCTTCGCGCACGTCATCCACCGCGTGGGTCAGGACCCCGTCGAAGCAGTTGATGGCGACGATGAACGGCAGCTCGCGCTGCTCGAAGTAGTCGACGGCCGCGAAGCAGGCGTCGAGCCGGCGGGTGTCGACCAGCACCACCGCGCCGATCGCCCCACGGCACAGGTCGTCCCACATGAACCAGAAGCGGTCCTGTCCGGGGGTGCCGAACAGGTACAGGATCAGGTCGGTGTCGAGCGTGATCCGTCCGAAGTCCATCGCCACCGTTGTGGTGGTCTTGCCGGCGATGTGGCTGGTGTCGTCCACCCCGACGCTGGCGGTGGTCATGGCCGCCTCGGTGGTCAGCGGGATGATCTCGGAGACCGCGCCCACGAAGGTCGTCTTGCCGACACCGAAGCCACCGGCGATGACGATCTTGACCGGCGTGGGCGCCCTCGACTCGCTGTCGGGGGCGTTCGACCTAAATTGTCCGGAGTCCATATAGCACCCTCTCGAGAAGTGCAAGGTCTGGGCGGTCGCCGACGCTGGCGGGGCGGTGCACGGTCACCAGCCCTTCCTCGGCCATGTCACCGACCAGGACACGGGCGACGCCGAGAGGCAGGTCGAGGCGCGCGGAGATCTCCGCGATGGAAAGGATGTCCCTGCAGAGCAGGGCGATCGACCGCCGTTCGAGGCTCAAGGTCAACGAGGTCTCACCCAACGAAGTGGTGGAGACGAGCGTCTCCAGCTCGAGGTCGTCGTGGGCCGGGCGCGTCCGCCCACCGGTCATGGCGTAGGGTCGGACCAGCCGACCGGGCTCCTGCCGGTTGTCCTGCCGGTCCTCGGTGCTCATTCCCGGTTCCCCCAACCGCCTTCATCGTGGCAGCGCAGCCTGCAGCTCGGCCCGGAGCGCCGGCGTGAGGACGTCTCCCGTCCGGGCCACGAGCAGGGCCATCTCGTAGCCGACCAGGCCGATGTCACAGGATGGCGAGGCTAGCACCGCAAGGCACGAGCCGTCGCTGACCGACATCACGAACAGGAAGCCCTTCTCCATCTCCACGATCGTCTGATTCACCGCGCCCGCGTCGAAGCAGCGGGCGGCGCCCTGGGTCAGGCTCGCCAGCCCAGAGGCGACCGCGGCGAGCTGATCGGCTCTGGCGCGGTCCAGCCGCTCGGACACGGCCATCAGCAGCCCGTCGGCCGATACCACGATCGCGTGGGCGACGCCGGGCACGCTCCTGGCGAAGTTGGAGACGAGCCAGTTGAGGTTCTGCGCTTCCCTACTGAGTTGCGTCATCGTCGCTCCTGGGGGACGAAGGGGCATCGCTGCCTGGGACGGCATCTTCGCCTGCTGCCATCATGCGACCGCGTTCGAGTCCCGAGCGGTAGCTCGACAGCATGCTCCTGACCTCCTCAGGGGACCGGGACGCCGAGGAGGGTGGGGGAGTGCTGGTGCTCGTGGGCGATGGGGCGGCGCTCGCCGTGGCCTTCGCGGCGACGATCCCGGGGGCGAGGTTCGCCCGCGGGACTCTGCGTGGGAGACCCGCCTTGGTCGTCTGCACCGAGGCGGCCTGGACTGACGCCGGGGTCAGCGGCGGGGTGTCGGCCGGGGTCGGCGGAGGCTGGCCGGCCGTCCGGCTGCCGGCGCGCCTGGCCGGCCTCGTCGGCGGCGGGGTCGGCGCGGGCCCGGACGGCGCCGGAGCGGCCGGCGAAGGTGGCGCCGTCGCCCCCGGCGTCCTGGTCGGGAGCGGTCCCACCACCGACGGCGTCCCCGTTCGCCGCGGCGGTGCCCTCCTCGGTGTCTCGGCCGGAGGTCGCGGGGCGTCGACCACGTCCGGCTCGGCGTCGGCACGCGGGCCGGCCACGACCTCCGGCTCGGCGTCGGCACGGGGGGCGTCGACCACCTCCGGCTCGGCGTCGGCACGCGGGCCGGCCACGACCTCCGGCTCGGCCGCGGCGGCCTCGGCCCGCTGGGCGTCCACGGGCTCCGGCTCGGCCTTGTCCCTGGGCGCGTCGGCGGGGGGCAGGTCCGCCCGGTTCGCCGGCGTGGCGGGCGCGTCGATCGGGAACTCGCCCAGCCGAGGGTCCGCCGGCGTCGGGGCATGGCCGGTCGCGCCGTCCGGGAGACCGCCGGCGCCGTTGCCGGCGGGCCCGCCGGTCCTGCCGCCCGGTTGCTGGGCGGCGTGACGCCGCAGCGGGAGGTGGTCGCCGCGGACGCCGCTGTCGAACCAGTCCGACCTGGCCGCCTCGAAGATCGGCAGGTGGTCGCCGGAGAGGGGTGGAGGCTCTGCCGGCTTGGTGGTCGGGACCAGCTCGCCCCGCGTCCGCCTTGGCCCAGCCTCCAGCGCCATGTCGACCGCAGCCCGCACGACCAGGGTCGGGGGCAGCAGCACCAGCGCGGTGATCCCGCCGTACCACGAGTGGCGCAGCTGCACCTTGATCCCGTACCGCTGGGCCAGCCTGCCGACCACGTACAGCCCCAGCATCCGTGACAGCGCGAAGTCGACCATCGGCGGGTTGGCCAGCCGCTCGTTGGCCTCGACGAGCTCCTCGTCGCTCATGCCGAGGCCGCGGTCCTCGATCTCGAGCACGTAGCCGTTGCTGACCTGCTGGCCGGCGATCTGCACCTTGGTGCCGGGAGGGGAGAACGAGGTGGCGTTCTCGATCAGCTCGGCCAGCAGGTGGACGACGTCGCTGACCGTCTGTCCGGCCACGCCGACCTCATCGATCGAGAGCAACTCGACCCGGTTGTAGTCCTCGACCTCGCCGAGGGCGGCCCGGACGACGTCGACCAGCGGGACCGGCTGGCTCCAGCGTCTGGCCGGTTCGGCACCCGACAGCACGATCAGGTCCTCGGCGTTGCGGCGCATCCGGGTCGCGAGGTGGTCCAGGTGGAAGAGGTTCTCGAGCGCGTCCGGATCCGCCTCGGTGCGTTCCAGGTCGTCGATCAGCTCGAGCTGCCGGTCGATCAGGCTCTGGCTGCGCCTGGCCAGGTTGAGGAACATGTCACCGATCGACTTGCGCAGGGCGGCCTGCTCGGTGGCGACCTGGATCGCCACCCGGTGCACCGAGTTGAAGGCCGCGGAGACCTGGCCGATCTCGTCGTTCGAGGTCACCGGAACCGGCTCTGGGACCACCTCCAGGTCGCGCAGGTCGGTGTCGGTCGACTGCTGCAGCCGGTCGACCAGCCCGGGCAGCCGCCGTTCGGCCACGTCGTTGGCCGAACGGGTCAGCGTCCGCAACGGCCCCACCATCGAGCGGGCCAGCAGCAGCGAGAGGCCGACCGTGACCCAGAGCACGATCGTCAGGATCACCGTGTAGAGCAGCGCCTGGCGGCTGGCGCTCGACTGGGCGGCCTGGCTGGCCGCGGTCACGTCGTCGGCCAGCTTGCGCTCGACCCCGCGGAGCAGGTCCAGCTTGGCCGACATGTAGCGGAACCACGGCTTCGGGTCGAGGCTCACCTGCGCCGCCGGGCCGGCCAGCAGGATCGGCTCGCGCAGCGCGGTCGCCTCCTGGACGTCGCGGCTCCGGAGCGCCTGGTCGAGGAACGCCCGCTGCTCGGGGCTGGCGGTGGCGTCGAACTGGGCGCGCCAGGTGTCCTGGGCGCCGATGATCGTCGCCAGCCGCTGGAACTCGCCCTGGCCGAACCTGCCGGCCGAGGCGGCCGCGTTCAGGAAGCCACGCTCCAGGCTCACCGCCTCCTTGAACCTGGCGAGCGCGACGAACGTCGAGACGTTGCGGATCAGGTCCCGGTCGTCGGTCTGGGTGGCGATCTCCAGGTCGACGGCCAGCAGGTCGTTGATGATGCCCGAGTAGAAGTCCAGCGTCTTGGCCACCGTCAGGGTCGGGTTGTCCTCGATCCGCTGGCGCTCGTCGTTCAGCTTGCCGAGCTTGGCCAGGGCGGTGTCGACCCGCTGCCGCAGCACCGAGTCGTCGTCCTCGAAGGAGAGCCCTTCGACGTCCCTGCGGAAGTCGGCGAGGGCCTGGTTGGAGGCGACCCGCTGGGCGACCACGCCGCCGTACCCGGCCCGGCGGCCGCTGCCGACCCACCCGGCCGAGAGGTCGCGCTCCCGCTGCAGCTCGTGGACCAGCTGGGAGAGGTTGAGCGCGAAGGCCGTCTCGTCGTTCACGCGGTCGGCCTGCACGCCACGGGCCACGTTGGCGCCGATGGCAAGGGAGGCCAGCACCGTGAGCGCGATCAGCGGGGTGACGAGGATTGCGATCAGCTTGGATCGGATCTGCAGGTTTCGGATCATGTGCTGACCTCTGCGTCTAGGGCGCCGGCTGAGTATCGGGATGGGCGCGCCCTAGGGCATGGCCGATCCTTCGGCGGTCTGCGGGCTCGAAGGCGCACGGCTTCCTGCTCATCGAACGACCCCGGGGAAGCGACGGGCTGACGTTGGTCATGCAGGGGGATCGGACGGGAATCTACCCGTTGCGCGCTTCGCATTGCAAACATCCGCTACCACACAGACCCCCATTCAGCAGCGAAGACGGGCGAATCCGGCGTCATCTCCCCGTGTGCGCCAGGATCGGCGCCACCGCGGGTGGCTGGTCGGCGACCTCGAGCGCGTCCAGCCTGCCGACAACCCGGGCAAGCAACGCACCCGCGCCGCCGTCCCAGGCATCGACCGGGTGCGGTGCTACGATCGGATCGCTTCCCCCTCGTGCTCGGCCGCTGGCCAGGAGGATCATGCTCGACGCCGATCATCCACGCGAGGCGTGCGGAGTTTTCGGAGTGTGGGCGCCTGGGGAGCCGGTCGCCAACCTCGTGTTCTACGGGCTCTACGCCCTCCAGCACCGCGGTCAGGAGTCGGCCGGGATGGCCGTCTCCGACGGCCACGGTGTGCTCGTCTACAAGGACATGGGGCTGGTCAGCCAGGTGTTCGACGAGCCCACCCTGGCAACCCTCCAGGGTCACCTGGCCGTCGGCCACACCCGCTACTCCACCACCGGCGGCTCCCGCTGGGAGAACGCCCAGCCCATCTTCAAGACCAACGCCGCCGGCGGGGGCATCGCCCTCGCCCACAACGGCAACCTCACCAACACCGCCGCGCTTGCGGCCGAGCTGCGCGGACCGGCCTCGGCGCGCGCCAGGGCCACCAGCGACACCGACGTCGTCGCCGAGCTGCTCGCCAGTGAGGCCGACCTCTCGCTGGAGGAGGCGATCGTCCGCACCATGCCGCGGCTGGAGGGGGCCTTCTCGCTGCTGGTCATGGACGAACGGACCGTCTACGGGGCGCGCGACCCGCACGGGGTGCGGCCGCTCTGCGTCGGCAAGCTGCCGGGCGGCTGGGTCATCGCCTCCGAGACCGCCGCGCTGGACATCGTCGGCGCCGCCCTGGTCCGCGAGGTCGACCCGGGCGAGGTCGTGGCCATCGACGAGCAGGGCCTGCGCTCGCGCCGCTTCGCCCCAGCCACCGCCCACCTGTGCGTGTTCGAGCACGTCTACCTGGCAAGGGCGGACTCCACCCTGGCCGGTCGCAACGTCCACCAGGTCCGTCGCGCGCTCGGGGCCGCCCTGGCCAGGGAGGCGCCGGTCGATGCCGACCTGGTGATCCCGGTGCCGGACACGGCCATGAGCGCCGCGGGCGGCTATGCGGAGGCGAGCGGCATCCCCTACGGCGAAGGACTGATGAAGAACCGCTACGTCGGCCGAACCTTCATCCAGCCGAGCCAGACCATGCGCCAGCTCGGCATCCGGATCAAGCTCAACCCGCTCCGGGAGGCCATCGCCGGTCGGCGGCTGGTGGTGGTGGACGACTCGATCGTGCGCGGCAACACGACCAAGGCGATCGTGCGCATGCTCCGGGAGGCGGGCGCCCTCCAGGTACACGTTCGTATCACGTCGCCGCCGGTGCGCTGGCCGTGTTTCTACGGCATCGACTTTCCGACCCGAGACGAGCTGGTGGCCAGCGATCGGCTCACCGACGAGGTGGCCGGGCACATCGGCGCCGACTCGCTCGGCTACCTCTCGCTCGAGGCGCTCACCGAGGCTGCGGCGGGCCCGCCGGGGTCCGGTCAACGGGGCCTGTGCACCGCCTGCTTCACCGGCGACTACCCCATCCCGGTCGATTCGCACCCGCAGGGCAAGGCGCTGCTCGAGGGCGTCGCCCCGCTCCCGTGAAGCCGGAGTTGCCGCGGGACCCGCTCACCTACGCGGCGGCCGGGGTCGACGTGGCCGCCGGCGAGCGGGCGGTGGCGCTGATGCGGGCCGCGGTCGAGGCC
>DASYRU010000164.1:0-6128 GCA_036004165.1 Actinomycetota bacterium | reverse complement strand
GGCCCGACGGGGCTGGTGGTGGAGTACTGGGTGGCGGAGGACCGCGTCTTCTACTGCTGGTGCCGGGCGTGCGACTGGACCGGCACGATCGTCCAGGTGGAGCGGCACGTCGGCCACGAGGCGGCCGAATAGCCGCCAGGTGTAGCGTCTCTGGCGTGCCCGAAACGCGAACCTTCTACGACGCCGTCGGCGGCGAGCCGACCTTCCGGGGCCTGGTCGCCGGGTTCTACCGGCGGGTGGCCGCCGACCCGGTGCTGCGCGCCGTCTATCCCGGCGAGGACCTGTCGGACGCCGAGGAGCGGCTGCGCCTGTTCCTGATCCAGTACTGGGGCGGGCCGCGCACCTACAGCGACCGCCGCGGCCACCCGGCGCTGCGTATGCGGCACGCCCCCTTCGCGATCGGCCCGGCAGAACGCGACGCGTGGCTGCGCCACATGACCGCCGCGGTCGAGGAGCTCGACCTTCCCCCCGCGCAGGCGGCGCCCCTGCTCGAATATCTGACGATGGCCGCCCACGCGCTCGCCAACCGCCAGGGCTAGCACGCCAAGTCGGTCCAAAGGAGTTCGCGCATCACCGACGTCCGCCCCGATCGCCTTCAGGGATCCCGTGGTCTGTGTGATGCGCAAACTCCTTTGACCAGCAGATTCGGGTAGCATCCCCGTCGGAGGGGGGTGGTCGAGCTGGAGTTGCCGAAGCCACCGTGGTACCAGCGGATCTGGGTGTGGGGGTGCATCCTGGCCGTCATGCTCGTGTTGCTGACGGCCGGCGCGGTGGCGGGGTTGCGGCAGCTGCAGCCGGCGGCCGGCCCGACCACGATCACGGCTCCCCGGCCCACGTCCACCGAGCCGGACGTCAACGAGGTCACCCGGCCGGCGACCAGCCGGCCGCGGACGGGCGTGCTGTGGCAGAAGACCGGCGGCGACATCCACTACGGAACGCCCTTCCGGGCGCCCGCCAGGTGGCGCATCGTCTGGTCGTTCAACTGCCAGAACTTCGCCGACCACGGCGGCGGCAACTTCAAGATCACCGGTGAGGGCGACTTCGGCGCCGTGTCGGTGGAGGAGTTCGACGTCAGGGCGAGCGGCACCGAGCAGATGACCGGTCCCGGCCGGGGCCGCCTGGTCGTCAGCTCGGTCTGCGACCGCTGGACCGTCAAGGCGATCGCGTCGTGAGTCAGGGCCGGACGCAGCAGCGGGCCACCGCGTCGGCCAGCATGCGCAGGCCGGCGTGCAGGCCGGCGACCGGGACGCGTTCGTCGTCGCCGTGGAAGAGGGCCGCATAGTCGCCGTCGCTCCGCTCCAGCCGGACCGGGCTGAAGCCGTAGCAGGCGGTGCCGAGCTTCGACCAGTACTTGGCGTCGGTGAAGCCGGGGGTCACGCTCGGCACCGCCACCGCACCAGGGTGGTGCTCGGCCACCACCTCGCCGAGGATCCCGAGCAGCTCGCCGTCTGCCGGGCTGCTGGTCGGCGGATGGCTCGGCAGGACCAGCTCCAGCTCGATGTCGTCGCCGGCAAGGGCGCGCAGCTCGGCCAGCAGCTCCGCCTCGCTGGAGCCGACCGCGATGCGGCCGTCCAGCTCGGCCTCGGCCCGCCCGGGGATCACGTTGGTCTTGTGGCCGGCGTGCACCACCGTGGGAGTGACGGTGTTGCGCAGCACCGCCGCGATGGTGCGGGCGGCGCCGCGGTCGCGGATCACGCGGTCCAGCAGCAGCTCGGACAGGCGCGGCCGCAGCAGCAGCGGCAGCACCGCCCTGGCTGGCCGGCCCTGGGTGGCGGCCAGCGCTTCCAGGAAGCGCCGCACCTCCGGCGAGGGATGCAGCGGCAGCCGGCGCCGGCCGACCAGGGCGAGGAACTCCGCCAGCCGCACCACCGCGTTGTCGTCGCGGGGGATGCTGCCGTGCCCGGTCGCGCCCCTGGCGGTGGCCCGCAGCCAGCAGATGCCCTTCTCGGCCACCTGGATCGGGTAGACCGGCCGGCCGCCGACCCAGACGGTCGCCCCGCCGACCTCGCCGAGCGCGTATTCGGCGCGGACCTTGTCGGGGTGGTGCTCGACCAGCCAGGCGCTGCCCATGGCGCAGCCCGCCTCCTCGTCGGCGACCGCCGCCAGGATCAGGTCGCGGCGCAGCGGCGCGCCGAGGCGGGCCAGCAGGCCGATGACGACGGCGCTCATCGCCACCATGTGCTTCATGTCGACCGCGCCGCGCCCCCAGACCGCCCCCTGGTGGACCTCGCCGGCGAACGGCGGGTGCCGCCAGCGGTCGGCCTCCGCGGCGACCACGTCCAGGTGCCCGTTCAGCAGCAGCGGCGCCGCGGAACCGTCACCGCGGAGCCGGAGGACCAGGTTGGCCCTGCCGGGGGCGGGCGCCAGCAGCTGCGGCTCGACCCCGGCGTCCCGCAGGTGGGCGGCGAGGAACTCGGCGCAGTCGGCCTCGTCGCCCGGCGGGTTGGTGGTGTCGAAGCGCAGCAGCGCCCGCAGCAGCTCGACCGCGTCCTTGCCCTCCCGCTCCCAGTCGACCTGGTCGAACACCCGGTGCATTCCGCCTCCTCGAAGGGTTCTTCGCGCCAGTATGCGTCGCCGAGCCGGGGCGGGTCGCTGCGCGTTCGGGTGAATCTGCTCAAGCGGGGGTTGCTGCCGGTCGATCCGGTGAGGGTGCCTCACGTCGAGCCCTCGGTCCGGCGCTCGCGACCACTGTGGCGGTAGCGGCACCGGTGCCGACGGCTCCTCATCGAAGGAGCCTCGCCCGGAATGCCAGCGCCCCGCCACCTCCGCAGCCGTTCCCGCACCCTGGCGCCCCGCCACCTCCGCACCGGCCCCCAAGCACCCCGCCACCTCCGCACCCGCCCCCGCCGCGTGCCGAGCGCCCTGCACTGGCTGCTGCTGCTGGCCCTGACCGCGCCGCTGGCGGTGGCGGTCGCCGGCCTCGGCGAGCGGCCCGCCCACGCCGCCGTCCGCTCCCCCGCGGCTGCGGCGGTCCGCTTCGCCATCGGCCAGCTCGGCAAGCCCTACCGGTGGGGCGCCGAGGGCCCAGGCAGCTACGACTGCTCCGGGCTGGTCCAGACCGCCTACCGGTCCGCCGGGGTGGCGCTGCCGCGCGTCTCCCGCCAGCAGTACGGCGCGGGCAGGCACGTCCCGCTGTCGGCGCTGCGTGCCGGCGACCTGGTCTTCTACGCCCGCGACCGACGAGACCCGCGCACGATCCACCACGTGGGGATGTACCTCGGCCACGGCCGCATGGTGGAGTCGCCCAAGCCGGGGAAGACGGTGCGGATCGCCTCGATCTGGCGCTCCGAGCTGCTCCCGAAAGCCACCCGGCCGGCGGCCGGCCGTCCAGGGCTGCTGCTGGTCCAGTTCGGGGAGCGCAGCAAGGCGGTCGCCGCCGTGCAGCTGCGCCTGACCGCCAACCGCCGCTGCCTGGCGGTCGACGGCGACTTCGGCCCGGCCACCAGGCGGGCGATCCGCGCCTTCCAGTACCACCACGGGCTGACGGTCGACGGGGTCGTCGGGCATGCAACCTGGGGTGCGCTGGTCACCCACGGCCGCCAGCGGACCCGCCAGCGCTGCTGACCGCCGCACACGGCCCTGCTATCGTCGGCCGGGCGGGGGGCCGGGCGGAGACGGGGGCGGCATGATCGGCGAGCGGCGCACCGAACCAGGCACGGCGCGGGCGGCCGGCGCGGCGGCCGGCCCCCGCAGCGGCGGGCGGATCGTGGTCGACCAGCTGCTCGCCAACGGCATCGACGCCGCCTTCTGCGTCCCCGGCGAGAGCTTCCTGGCCGTGCTCGACGCCCTGTACGAGGCGCCGGTTCGGCTGCTCACCTGCCGCCACGAGGCGGCCGCCGCCAACATGGCCGTCGCCTACGGCAAGCTGACCGGTCGGCCGGGGGTGTGCCTGGTGACCCGCGGGCCGGGCGCCACCCAGGCGAGCGTCGGCGTGCACACCGCCGCCCAGGACTCGGCGCCGATGCTGCTGCTGGTCGGGCAGGTCGGCCGCGGCCACCGCGGCCGTGAGGCGTTCCAGGAGCTGGACGTGCCGGCGGTGTTCGGCCCGATGGCCAAGTGGGCGGCCGAGGCCGGCGACCCCGCGCGCCTGCCCGAGCTGCTCGCGCGGGCGGTGCACGTGGCGGTCTCCGGCCGGCCCGGACCGGTGGTGCTCGCCCTGCCGGAGGACGTGCTGACCGCAGAAACCGTGGTCGCGGACGCCCGGCCGGCACGCCCGGTGGCGCCCCATCCCGCCCCCGGCGACCTCGCCCGGCTGCGCGAGCTGCTCGGCGGGTCCAGGCGGCCCCTGGTGGTCGCCGGCGGCCCCGGCTGGACCGAGGCGGCCAGCGCCGGCCTGCGGGCGGTCGCGGAGGCCAGCCGGCTGCCCGTGGCCGTCTCCTTCCGCTCCCAGGACGTGCTCGACAACCGCTCGGCGAGCTACGTCGGCGACCTCGGCGTCGGCGCCAACCCGGCCCTCGCCGAGCGGGTCAGGGCGGCCGACCTGCTGCTGGCCGTCGGCCCCCGGCTGGGCGAGATCACCACCGGCGGCTACCGGCTGCTGGAGGCGCCCGTCGCCCGCCAGCGCCTGGTCCACGTGCATCCGGGGGCGGAGGAGCTCGGGCGCGTCTACCAGCCGGACCTGGCGGTCAACGCCGCGGTGGCGCCGTTCGTGGCGGCGCTGCGCAGCGTCCCGCCGGTGCCTGGCGACGCCTGGGGGCCCTGGACGGAGGCGGCGAGGGGCAACTACCTGGCCTGGGTGCGGCCATGGCCGGCGCCTGGCCGGCTCGACCTCGGCCAGGTGATGGCCTGGCTGCGCGAGCGCCTGCCCGACGACGCGGTGATGGCCAGCGGAGCCGGCAACTACACCGGCTGGGTCCACCGCTACTACCAGTTCCACCGGCTGGGCACCCAGCTCGCCCCGAAGAGCGGCGCCATGGGCTTCGGGGTGCCGGCCGCGTTGGCCGCCAAGCTGGTCCACCCTGGCCGGGTCGTGGTCGCCGTCGCCGGGGACGGCTGCTTCCAGATGAGCGGGCAGGAGCTGGCCACCGCCGTCCAGCACCGCCTGGACGTCGTGGTCCTGGTGGTCAACAACGGGATGTACGGCACCATCCGCATGCACCAGGAGCGCAGCTACCCCGGCCGGGTGATCGCCACCGACCTGGTCAACCCGGACTTCGCCGCGCTCGCCCGCGCCTACGGCGCCCACGGCGAGGTGGTGGAGACCACCGCGGCGTTCCCCGACGCCTTCGAGCGCGCGCTCGCGGCCGGTCGGCCCGCCCTGCTCGAGCTGCGCACCGACGCCGAGGCGATGAGCCCGACGGTCACCCTGTCGGCCCTGCGCGCGACCGGGCCGGGGCGGGTCGCCGTGAGCGCCACGGCCTTGCCGGGAGCCGGCGGCGCTGCCAGGATCGATTGATGGGCCGTCTTGACGAGCTCGACCTCAACCTGAAGCTGAGCCGCGAGGAGGAGGCCGGCCGGCTCGCGTCCGCGCAGGCGCGGCTGCTGGAGCTGCGGCTCACCCTCGGCGGCCTGCTCGGCGACGGCCGGCTCGGCCCGCCGGTCTGCGTCCTGTTCGAGGGCTGGGACGCCTCCGGCAAGGGCGGCGCCATCCGCAGGCTGGTCACCCCGCTCGACCCGCGGCATGTGCGGGTCGCGCAGTTCGCCGCCCCGACCCACGACGAGAAGCGGCACCACTTCCTGCTCCGCTTCTCGCCCGCCCTGCCCGGCTGGGGCGGCATGGCCGTGCTCGACCGTTCCTGGTACGGCCGCGTGCTGGTCGAGCGGGTGGAGGAGCTGGCCACCATCGAGCAGTGGACCCGCGGCTACGCCGAGATCGTCGAGTTCGAGCGTTCGCTGGTGCTCGAGGGCATGATCCTGGTCAAGTTCTGGCTGCACATCTCGGACGCCGAGCAGCTGCGCCGCTTCAAGCGGCGTGAGGGCGACCCGCTCAAGAGCTGGAAGCTGACCGCCGAGGACTGGCGCAACCGCAAGCGGCGACGCGGCTACGAGCAGGCGGTCGAGGACATGCTCGAGCGAACCGACCACGCGCTGGCCCGCTGGCAGCTGGTGGAGGCCGAGTCCAAGCGCCACGCGAGGGTCAAGGTGATCGAGACGGTGGTCGGCGAGATCGAGCGGGGCATGCAGGCTCG
>DASYRU010000163.1:0-9453 GCA_036004165.1 Actinomycetota bacterium | reverse complement strand
CTGGGCCGGGACCGGCCGGTGCCGGGCGCGCTCGCTCTCGGCCTCGCGCTCTCGACGAAACTCCTCCTCGCCCCGTTCGCGCTGGTGTTTCTCGTGTGGGTTGCGGCCGGCGCGCGGCAGGGACGGCTGGACCGGTCCACGGTCGTCCGCGCGGCCGGCGCGCTGCTGCTGCCCGGCGTCGTGACGATGGCGCCGTTCCTGCTGTGGCACCCCGGCGCGATGATCCAGGACGTCCTGCTGTTCCACGCCGGCCTGGTGCCCCCGCGCTACCCGATCGGCGGCGCCGGGTTGCCGGCCCTCCTGTTCGAGGTCGACGTCGTCCACGACCGCTGGGCGGCCGCGCCGGCATGGTCGACCCTGCTCCCGACGGTCGCCGCGCTGGTGGGAGCCTGCGCGTGGGTGCGGCGGCGGACGGGGGTCGCCGACCTGCTCGGGGCGGGCGCCGCTGCCTCGCTCGCCTCGCTCTACTTTTCCCGGGCGTTCACGATGACCTACTGGTGGCTGCCGGTCGCGCTGCTGTCCCTGGCGGCGGTCGCTCGTCCCGGACCTCGCCGGTCGGAGGGCTCCCCGGGCGGCGACGGGCCGGTCGTCCGCGAGGTCGCCGCCGTGTCGGCGTCGGTGCCTGCCGCCGGCTCCGCGGTCGCGGAGAGGACCTCGCGCCCGGCCCGGTAGGCGATGGCGACGCCCAGGAGGGCCGCGACCGCCCACCACAGCCCCGGGGCGGGATGGACGGGGAACCACGCGATCAGGAGGCTGCCGAGGACCGCCGTGCGGGTACACCGGCCGGTGGCCACCCGCTCGTGGAGGAGCAGGAGGCACAGCCCGGGGGCGAGGTAGTAGACGTGCACGACCGGCTCGAACGCGCAGCGGGCGAGGAGGGTGAGGCCGAGCACGGCGAGGAGGCGGGACAGGGACGGCCCGCCCCGGCCCCGGCCGGCGAGGATGATGGCCAGGCCGAGCACGCCCAGCCGGAACGGCGCGGTCGCCACGGTCGCCGCGCCCACGTCGGTCCAGAGCGCCGCATGCCCGTACCCGGGATAGTTGGGGGGGTGGAGCAGCGCACGCGACGCGTGGGACCAGTCCACCGCGAGCGTGAACGACGCGAGCGCGGCCGGGAGGGCGAGGCTGGCCGCGGCCAGCCGGGGCCGCTCCCGCCGGGGGCTCCGGGCCACTAGGGCCGGAAGGGCGAGCACCGCCCACTGCTTGGACGCGATCGCGACCCCGAGCAGGAGCCCGGCCGCCGCCCAGCGCTCCCGGGCGGCGAGCCGGACGGCGACGAGCACGGCGAGGAGCGCGAGCGCGTCCTCGCCGTGCCCGCACACGACCAGCACCGGCACGGCGACGAGGAGCGCCGTCCAGACCTGCGCTGACAGTGCGGACGCCCGCTCGCCGGCGTCCTGGAGGAGCTCGCGGACCTGGTGGAGCAGCGGCATCGCGAGCCCGACCGTGAACGGCTGGAGCAGCAGGTACATGGTTGCCGTGGGCGCTGGCGGTGCGGACAGCCCCAGCGCGTCGCCGACGGCGACCAGCGGCGCCAGCAGGGCCGGGTAGAGGGGGAGGGCGGTGAGGTGGCGGCTGGACTCGTAGACGAAGCCGAGCGCTCCGTTGGCGACGTACCGAGCCGCATCGACCGCGATCCAGAAGTCGCGCGGGGTGGCCACCACGAGGACGAGCCTGCCGTCCCGGTCCCGGCATGGGCAGCCGTGCTCGAGCACCACGGGATACAGCAGCGCGAACGCGAACGAGCAGGCGATCAGGATCAAGCCGAGCACGACCGCCGCGCGCCAGGGACGGTCGGTCGGACCGTCTCCGCCGATCCGGGCCATGGCGGTGTGTCGGTCTCTGGCCGGCCGGCTCGAGCTGCTACGGGAGGGGTTCCTCGCGCCAGTTGGTGACCTGGTACTGGCCGGTGCTGAACTGCTGCCTGAGGGCCTGGTCGTAGTGGAAGGCGAACTGGGCGGCGGAGGCGGCGCTGTTGGCGAGCACCGAGCCGAACACGTCGACCTGGGGGGTACCGCCACCGCTCGCCGTGACGAGGCTGTTGGGAGCGTTGATGACGCCCCAGAAGATCGCGTGGTTGGCGAACGAGACGGTGCCGTTGCCGGCCACATTGATCTGCAGCCTGCTCGTCCAGCCGCTCTGGTACCAGGTGGACGGGAACGTCGAAGAGCACGCGCCGGCGGGTGCGTTGATCACGCTCCTGCAGTTCCCGGTGTCGACGCCGATGGAGACCGGGCCGGCCACATAGAGCACGGCATCGCCGGCGGCGCCAACCTTGCAGCCGCCGTTGAACGTGGCACTGGTGTACAGGTGGGTGCCGGACGGGATGGTCCCGTTGACCGGGCAGGTGAACGCGCCCTCGCTGGCCAGCCCGGTGGGGACCACGACCGGTGGAGGGTTGAATTTCTGCGAGGTGGTGAACGTGTCCGGGGCCGGCGGGCACGCGCCGGTGCCGACGGTGCCGGCCGGGATCGTGGTCTGCCCGTTGAAGCCGCAGCCGTCCGCCGGGTACGTCCAGCTGCCACCCCGGCAGTTCCTGGCGCCGGTCCCGCCGGTGAAGGTGATGGTGCCGTTGCTGCCGACCACACCGAACGCCGGGCTGCTGCTGCAGGTGTTGCTGGGGTCGGTGTAGCTGTCGGCGGTGCCCTTGATGCTCACGCTCGTCAAGCCGAAGAAGGCGTTGCCGAACGTCGGCTGGTCGACGGCGTCGGCCAGCACGCGCCGTCGGACGCCGGTGGCGTCGGTTCCGGTGCTGTCCAGGCGCCACACCGTGCCGTCCTTGGTCGCGGTGTAGCTGTAGGAGCCAGCCGTGCCGACCCCGCCGACGCCGGTGAAGCTGGTGGTATGGGCGGTGATGGCCTTGGCCGCGTCGTTGACGCCGGCATCGGCGAGCTGCAGCGCGTTGGCCGAGTCGCCCGCCCGCCTGCTGCCGCGCAGCCCGAGCTCGGCGGTGACCAGCAGCGCGACGACCAGGATGGTGACGATCAGGACGACCATCATTGCCATGGCGACGCTGCCCCGATCGTCGGCGAGCCCGCAGCGCCGGGGGTTGAGGACTGGTCGGGTGGACATCGTCGCTCCTATCTGGCGTTGCGCAGCGAGAGCGTGCTGGTGAAGGTGAGCGGCTGCTGCCCGCCCGGGTAGGTGACCACCAGGGTGACCTTGACCGAGGTGGCGGCAGCCTGGCCGCTGCTCAGGGCGGCGCCGCCCGCGTTGTAGTAGGTGAACAGCGGCGTCGACCCGTTGGCGACGTTGCCGATCAGCCTGCGGCTGATGGTGATGTTGCTCGCGCAGTCGGCGTCGCTGCGGGTCTGCTGCACCCAGCCGGCCAGCAGGCCGTAGGTGACGATGGTCTGGCAGTCCGGCCTGGTGGCGGTGCCGCGACGGATCCTGAAGCTCAGGCAGCTGGCCGCGGTGGGGGTCGTCGGGCAGGCTCCGGCGGTGGGGATGAGGCTGGTGGAGCTGATGCTGCCCGGGCGGGCCGCCCGGATGTCCTGGGTCATGCTCCGCAGCGCCAGCCGGGCATCGTTCTCAGCCTGGATGTCGTTGGTGGCCCGGCCGACCACGGAGGTGGTGTTGTCCAGGAAGCCGAGCAGGACCGCGCCCACGATCAGGCTGACGACGATGACGACCAGCAGCTCCACCAGCGTCATGCCGGCCTGGTCCCGGTCGTCGTGGCCGCTGATGGGCCGAAGGCGGCTCATGGGCATGCGCCCCCGAAGGTCAATGGGCTGGATGCGACCGCCGCGGTCGAGCCGTACTGGGGCGGGCTCGCGCCGGGCGCGTAGGCCTGGGCGGCGGTGACGTAGATGGGTTGGCTCCCGGACGGGAACCGGTAGCCAGCCGAGACCGGCATGGTCCCGGCCCAGGCGCTGCCGTTGCTGGAGGTCAGCGTGACGGTGTAGGGGCCGTTCAGCGTCTGGAAGCTGGCCGTGACCGAGTCCGCGGCGGTGAGGTTGCTGGCGGTGGCGCTGATGGTGAGGTCGCCGCAGAGCAGCCCGGCCGGGTCGATCCGGGGTGCGGTCGGGGCGACCGTGACGTTGCTGAGGCTCGGTGGGTTGGGGCTTGGCGCACAGTTGATCCCCCCCGTCTGGCAGGCGACGAAGCTTACGATCTGCGCGTTGGGCTGGCTGTTGACCTTGCCGTCGGCGCCGCGGACGGCGACGAAGGTGACGTACTGGGTACCGGTCCCGAAGCTGAACTGGCTGCTGCCCGCCGGCAGGGTCGCCGTCCAGGCACCGCCGCCGCTGGGCGTCAGCTCCAGGGTGGAGGCCACCGGGCCGGTCTCGCCGAGATGGAGGAAGGTGACGAATGCGGCGTCGGGGAGCCCGCTGGTCGAGGCCTGGAAGGTGACCGCGGTCTGCACCACCCCGTCGACGAGCTTGACCGGGTTGCTGGCGCTGGCCGCGGTCCCTGCGACCAGCACCGATGTGCTGGTGAAGGACGGGACTGGCAGCCCGATGACGCTGCCCTGGTCGGGACTGCGCAGGGAGCTCTGCTGGGCGACCTGGTGGGCGCCGGCCTGGTCGGTCCAGTCGACGAAGACCGCCAGCCGCTTGTTGGTGTGGGTGCTGTCCCCCCATGCCACATAGCGGCGGACCTGGTAGCCGATGGACAGGCGGGTGCACGTATAGGAGCTGTCCGGGACCTGACCCACGGTCGGGGTGCAGGGCTCCGCATAGGTCGGGCTGGTGCAGTTGGCCAGGTACACCGGGTCGCTCAGCCCGGCCGGGGCCGGCCCCGAAGGTGGCGCGCACACCCCGAGGTGGTCGTAGTCCAACCGCTGCAACTCCTCGATCGCCTGGGTGGCGACCTCGTTGCCCTGGGTGCGGGTCTTCTGCAGCCCGGCGACCTTCAGGGCCGCGGCCAGCGTGGCCGCCAGCGCCAGCAGGGCGATCGTGCTGATCATCAACGCGATCAGCAGCTCGATCAGCGTGAAACCCTCGCACGCTCGGCGGCGGTCGCGGCCTGCACGACCGCCCGTCCCGCGCCCGCGGGGCCAGTGCTTTCCCATGCCGGTACCTTCGACCGCCAACCAGGCTGCTTTAGACCTGGATGAACGACACCGCCCCGGACGCCCTGTTGACGGCTGCCGCCGCGACCGGCCTGCCAGGGGTAGGCTTCCCGCCATGCGCCCGCTCGTCGCCGCGTCGCTCGCCGGGCTGTTGGGGCTGCTGGCCGGCTCCTTCGCCGGCGTGGTCATCTACCGCGTCCCGCGGCGCGAGTCGCTGGTTCGGCCCGGTTCGCGCTGCCCGGCGTGCGCCGCCCCCATCCGCTGGCGGGACAACGTGCCGGTGATCGGCTGGCTGCTGCTCGGCGGGCGCTGCCGACGCTGCCGAGCCCGCATCCCGGTCCGCTACCCAGCCGTCGAGGCGGCCATGGGCCTGCTCTGGTTCCTGGTCACGCTGCGTCTGGTCGGCGAGGGCCTCGGCTGGGCGGTCCCCGCCTACCTGGCCCTCGCCTTCGTCTGCCTGGTGCTGGCCGTGATCGACGCCACCACCCGGCTGCTGCCCAACCGCATCACCTACCCGGCCTTCCCGCTCGTGGCCGTCCTGCTGCTGGCGGCCAGTCTGGGCCTCGGCGACCTCGGCCGGTTCGGCCGCGGCCTGCTCGCGGCCGCCGCCGTCGGCGCCTTCTTCCTGCTGCTTGCGCTGATCTCGCCGCGAGGCATGGGGCTTGGCGACGTGAAGCTCGCTCCCACCCTCGGCCTGGCCCTCGGCTGGCTGTCGTGGGGGACGGTGGCGGTCGGGGTGTTCGCCGCGTTCCTGCTCGGCGGGCTGGCTGGCCTTGCCGCCATGCTGGTCCTCGGCCTCTCCCGCAAGTCGCTGCTGCCGTTCGGGCCCTGGCTGGTCACCGGCGCGCTGCTTGGCGTCCTGGCCGGTGGCGAGGTCGTCGGCTGGTACGGCCGCGCCCTCCTCGGCGCCTGATCGCCGAGGCCGGCCGGGTGCCCACCGGTCCATGCTCAAGATCGCTCCTGGCCGGGTCGATCACTTCCACGGCCGCCACCGGCGGCTCGGCGCGCTCCGATCCGCCGGACGGCAGCAGCTGTCTCCGGCCTGGGTGGGGCGCCCGCTGGACGGGTACGCATTGGGGGACTCGACAAGATGGCCCGAAACGTGGCCGGTCTCGACATCGGCACCTCGGCGGTGCGCGCGGCCGAACTGTCGGTCCGTCGCGGCCGGGTCGTGCTCGAGCGCCTCGGGCAGGCCGGCCTGCCGCCCGGCGCGGTCGTGGACGGCGAGGTGATCGACCCGGCGGCCGTCGCCGCCGCGATCAGAAGGTTGTGGCGGCGGGCCCGGTTCCACGCCAGGCAGGTGATCCTCGGGGTCGCCAACCAGCGAGTGGTCGTCCGCCTGGTCGACCTGCCCTGGATGGAGCCGGAGGAGCTTCGCAGCTCGATCACCTACCAGGCCCAGGAGTTCCTGCCCATCCCGGTCGCAGAGGCCGAGCTCGACTACGCCGTGCTGGGCGAGCACGAGTTGGCCGAAGGACACCGCCTGCTACGAGTGCTGCTGGTCGCCGCGCAGAAGGAGATGCTCGCCGGCCACCTGCGGGCGGCGACCATGGCCAGGCTGGAGCCGGTCGGGATCGACCTGAACCCGATCGCGCTGCTGCGCTCGCTGACCCCGGTGGCCGGCTACGCCGACGGCGCCGAGGCGCTCGTGGACGTGGGTGCGCGGGTGACCAACGTCGTCATCCATGAGGACGGGGTCCCACGCTTCATGCGGATCCTGCTGATGGGGGGTGAGGACGTGACCACGACGCTGCAACGAGCCCTCGAGCTGGACCATGAGGAGGCCGAGCAGGCCAAGCTGGCCGTGTCGGTCGGCGACGCTCCCGACCCACGGGCGGTCGACCTGGTCCAGCAGCGGCTGGACGCGTTCGTCGCGGAGATCCGCGGCTCGCTCGACTTCTACCGGGGCCAGCAGGATGCGGTGCCGCTCGGGCGGGTGGTCGTCTCCGGGGGTGGCTCCCTCCTCGCTCCGTTGGTCGACCGGCTGCAAGCCGCCGCCGGAGTGCCGGTCGAGCGGGGTCGCAGCCTGGCCGCGGTTCGGGTCGGGCGCCTGGGCCTGGCCGCCGAACAGCTCGCCGAGCTGGAGCCGATGGCCGCCATCCCGGTCGGCCTCGCCCTGGGGACGGTGGCCTAGATGGCGTCGGGAGCTCGTTGGGCCGAACGGCGTACGGGACCGCCCCTGATCAACCTGCTGCCCGGTGAGATCCGCGAGCGCCGGCTGGTCCGGCGCCAGCGGGCCGGCGTCGGCGTCGGCCTTGCCCTGCTGCTCGCTCTGCTTGGGCTCTGGTACGTGCTCGAGAGCCGCGAGCTGGCCGAGGCCCGGCGGGAGGCGGACCGCGAGCAGGCGGTCGCCGCCGGCCTGCGTGCCCGCCAGGCCGAGCTGCAGCCGTACGCCGTCCTGGAGCGCCAGATCGCGGCCGCCGAGCAGCTCCGGAGCCAGGTGTACGCCCACGAGATCCGCTTCTCCGCCGTCATGCAGGACATCGCCGAGATCGTCCCCGACGACGTCTGGCTCACGCAGATGAACGCGGCGTCCAAGGGCACGAGCGGTGGCGGCGGCGCCGCGACCGCGGGGACCGCCACCGCCGCGGCCTCGAACGGGCAGGAGAGCGCCGGCACCCCAGGCAGCCCCGGCGCCGGCTCGCCGGTCGCCAGCATCACCTTCTCGGGCGCCGGCCTGGGCCATGTCGACGTCGGCGGGTTCATGCGGTCGCTGGCCGACGGGCCCAAGAAGGGGGGCACGAGGCTGTATCTGAACCCGTACTTCACGTCGTCGCAGAAGAGCGGCGAGGGAGCGCAGGTGATGGTGACGTTCTCGGCGACCGTCGACCTCAGCCAGGCCGCCTACTCGGGCCGCTTCCAGCCCTCCGGGCAGGCGGGGACGGTGGCACCGTGACCCGCCGCGGGGAGCTGCTGGTCGCGGTGGGCGGCGCGCTGCTGGTCCTTGCCGCCGGTGCGCTGCTGCTGGTCCGGCCCAAGCAGCAGGAGATCGCCGAGGCTCGGGCCGACCGGAACAGCGCCGTCGCCGAGAGCCGCTCCCTCAGCGACCAGATCCGCGCCCTGGAGGGCCTGAAGGCCGACGCGGCCGCGCTGGAGGCGCGGGCAGGGCGGGCCAGGGCCGAGTTCCCGTCGACACCCAACCTGCCCGCGATGGTCGACGCCCTGCAGGACGCGGCCGACCGGGCCGGCGTCGACCTCGCCTCGGTGGCCCCGTCCACGCCCAAGCCATCCAGCGACCGGCCGGAGCTGGCGGAGATCACCACCACGGTGAGCGTGAAGGGCGGCTACTTCCAGATCGAGGACTTCCTGGCCAGGGTGGAGAGTCTGGTCAAGGGAGCGGATCCGGGCCGCGTCCCGCCCCGGTCGGCGCTGGTCCGCTCGGTCGACGTGACCGGTGGCTCGGGCGCCTCGGGGACGGCCGGCGGGTCGGCCACGACACCGGCGACGGAGGCCGCGCCAGACCAGCTCCAGGCCAACATCACCCTGGTCGTCTTCCAGTTGGCCCAATCCCCGGCCACCTCGGCGCCCGCGACGGGTGCGGCGGCTGCCGGTGGCACATCGACCACCCAGACCACTCCGAGCACGCAGACCACCCAGACGAGGTGACGTGGCGATGGCGATCCAAACGCAGCTGACCGCGGGCGGCTCCCGCCAGCGGCTGCTCGTGCTGGCGCTGGCCGGGGTGCTGGTGGTGGGCCTCGTCCTGCTGGTCGCCCGGCCCCTGCTGCTCGGCGCGTCCCAGGTGGAGGCGCCGGTCACCACCGCCGCGGCCGCCCCCGCGACCACCACGCCGTCCACCACCACGGCGGAGTCGGGCCGGCCGCTCGGCTCCACCAAGGACCCGTTCCGCCCGCTGGTCGCCGCGGGTGCGGCAGTCGCCGGTACGGCCGGGGCGACCGCCACGACCAGCTCCTCCGGCCAGGCGACCGTGCCGGGAGCGGGCGGCGGGACGGCGACCGTCCCCGGGGGTGGCTCGACCGCCGAGCGCAAGGTCACCCTGCTCAACGTGTTCAGCCGCTCGGGCACCCGCTACGCGAAGCTGTCGGTCGACGGCAGCAGCTACACCGTCAAGGAGGGGGAGAGCTTCGCCGGCGACTACCGGGTGGTCGACATCGGCAGCGCCTGCGCCACCTTCGAGTCCGGCACCACCCCGTTCACCCTCTGCGAGGGCGAGGCCGTCCTCAAGTAGCATCCCTTGGATGCTGCGCTACCTGACCGCCGGGGAGTCCCACGGCCAAGCCCTGGTCGTCGTGCTGGAGGGGCTGCCCGCCGGGGTGCCGCTGACCACCGCCGACGTGGCCCGCGAGCTGGCCAGGCGCCGGCTCGGCTACGGCCGGGGCAAGCGCATGCGCTTCGAGCAGGACCGGCTGGAGGTGCTCGGCGGCCTGCGGCACGGGCTGACCCTCGGCTCGCCGCTGGCCGTCCAGATCGCCAACAGC
>DASYRU010000162.1:0-8343 GCA_036004165.1 Actinomycetota bacterium | reverse complement strand
CCGCAACGAGGACCTGTTCACCTACAACCTGAACGTGCCCGACCTGGCGTCCGGCGGCAACCAGCTGCGGCGCTTCCTGCTGGACGTCCGCGAAGGCTACTGCGAGCAGTTCGCCATCGCGATGGCGGTGATGGCCCGCCTGGAGGGCATCCCGTCGCGGGTGGCGGTCGGCTTCACCTCTGGCAAGCCGGTCGACGACTACCTGCAGGTCACCACCCACGACGCCCACGCCTGGCCGGAGCTATGGTTCCCGCGCGCCGGCTGGGTCCGTTTCGAGCCGACGCCGCGGGGTGACGGACAGGTCAGCCTGCCGCTGTACACCACCGCCAGCGGCAGGACGGCGACGCCGGCGGCGCCGACCGGCACCACGGTGGCGCCCTCCGGCACCACCACGCCGTCCAACCGGGCGCTGGCGCCCGAACCGGAGACCAGCCCCACCGACCCGGCTCTCGGTGGGCGGCAGGGCCGCGGCGGCATCCTGCGGCGTCCGGCCGTCCAGGTGGCGATCGCGCTGGCGCTGCTGCTGGCGCTGGTGCCCACGGCCAAGTGGACCCGCGACCGGCTGGCGCGGCGGCGGGCCGGCCGCCGGCCGCGCGATGCGGTCGCCGAGTCCTACACCGAGGTCACCCGCTGGGCGGGGGACGCCGGCATCGGCCGCCGGCGGGCCGAGACACCGGCCGCCTACGCCCGCCGCATGCGCGCCGACTACGCCGACGACGCCGTCCCCCTGGCCGAGCTGACCGGGCTGTACGAGCTGGCCGAGTACGGCGCGGCCGAGCCGCCGGGCGAGCAGGCGCTGCGGGCCGGGCGGCTGGCACGGGCCGCACGGACAAGGCTGGCCGGCCGGATCGGCTGGCGGCGGCGGCTGGGTGCGGCCCTGAGCCCGCGCAGCCTGCTGGCGCCGCGCCGTCCGCGCACCGCCGACCTCGGCAGTGGGGCGCAGCGCCGCCCCTCCAACGGACGTGCGATGGCGTCGGTGGGAGCGCGCGACGTCGGTCCGACGGTGGATGAGCGCGGCGAGGGTCGCTGACCCGGAGCGCTAGGGCGGCGAGCCTGGGCCGCCGCGTTCCTCCCAGCGCTGCCGCCAGCGCTCGTTCATCCGGCCCCACCAGGACTCCACGCCGCCCTTGGGGCTGGGGCGGCTGCTGCCCCCGGCCGGCGGGGGCTGGCCGCCGGCGTTGACCGGGCGTTCGACGCTGGCCCGGCGGCGCAGGGTGCGCACGAACACGAACACGGAGGCCAGCATGATCACGAAGCCGGCCACCCCGAGCGCCACGTACTCGACGAACCCGGCCACCAGCACGATCAGGCCGACCAGGAAGCCGGCGACGGCGAGCTTCAGGCGCCGGGCGAGGTGGGCGCGGAACGAGGAGCCCACCTGATGGGCGAACTTGGGATCCTCTTCGAGCAACCGCCGCTCAATCTCGGCCAGGATTCGTTGCTCGTGGTCAGACAGCGGCATATGAGGCTCCGGCCGGACGTACGCTGGTGGCAACGCGAGTGTACCCGGGCACTATCGCCTCAACAACAGCAACAAAGAAGTCCGCGCGCTACCAAAACCACGGGATCCCTGAGGCGATCAGGTCGGACGTCAAGGTAGCGCGCGGACTTCTTTCGCCCGGGAATCGGGCGCTAGCGACCGGCGAACCGTGGCGGCCGGCGTTCGGCGAAGGCCGCACGTGCCTCTGCGTGGTCGGCGGAGGCGAAGGTGCGCCGCTGCGCCCGCCTGACCGCCTCCATGCCGGCGGCGGTGGAACGCTCGAACGACTCGTTCAGGGCCTGCTTGGCGAGCCCGAGTGCCAGGGTGGGGCCGGCCGCCAGGCCGCCGGCCAGCTCGGCCGCCTCGGTGGCCAGGTCCTGGTCGGGCACCACCCGGTTGACCAGCCCGATCCGCAGCGCCTCCTGGGCGCCGACCTGCCGGCCGGTGAAGATCAGCTCCTTGGCGCGGCCGAGCCCCACCAGCCGGGGCAGCCGCTCGGTGCCGCCAAGGTCGGGGACGATCGCCCAGCGCATCTCCAGGCTGGCGAACTCGGCCCGGTCACTGGCCAGGCGCAGGTCGCAGGCGATCGCCAGCTGCAGCCCGCCGCCGACCGCCAGCCCGTTGACGGCCGCGACCACCGGCTTTGGCAGCAGCTCGAAGGCGCTGATCGCCCGCTGGACGTCGGCCACCATCGCCTCGGCGCCGGCCGGGTCGGCGGCGGCGGCGAACTCGCCCACGTCCAGGCCGGAGGAGAACGCCCGGCCGGCGCCGGTCACCAGCACCGCGCGGACCGCCGGGTCGGCGGCGGCGCTGGCGGCGGCCGCCTCCAGCTCGCCGAACATCTGGCGGTCCATCGCGTTCAGCTTCTCCGGCCGGTCAAGGGTGACCGTGGCGACCTGGCGGGCGACCTGGTAACGGACGTGCGCTGGCATCGGGGCTCCTCGACGGAGGGAAAGGAGCCTACAGCAGCGGCTCGCGGCGGACGCGCGGCTGCTGGCGCGCCTCCTGGAACGCCTCGGCCGGTCGCTCGCCGGCCAGCGATGCGAGGTCGATGGCGGTGTCGCCGAAGCGCGCCCTGACCGCGTCGGCGGCCCGCACCGCCGCCTCCCAGCCGGGACGCTCCGGGCCGAGGCGGAGCTGGGTGGGCGCGCCGGCCGGCTGCAGGTTGGAGACGGCGACGCCGACCAGGCGGACGGGCACCCGCCCCAGCCGCAGGCGCTCCAGCAGCTCGCCGGCGACGCGGTGCAGCTCGGCGTCGGTGTCGGTGGCCTGCTGCAGGGTGCGCGCCCTGGTGATGGTGCGGAAGTCGGCGAAGCGCAGCTTCAGCGTGACCGTCCGGCCGGCCAGGTCCGCCTGGCGCAGCCGGCGGCCGACCCGCACGCAGCAGCGCAGCACCTCACGGGCGAGCCGCTGCGGGTCGTCGATGTCGCTGGCGAAGGTCTCCTCGGAGCCGACCGACTTGGCCGCCTCGAACGGCACCACCGCACGGTCGTCGCGGCCCCAGGCGAGCTCGTGCAGGTGGGCGCCGGCCGCGGGCCCCAGCGCCCGCTCGAGGGTGGCCCGCTGGGTGCCTGCGACCTCCCCGACCGTCCGCAGGCCGTAGCGCGCCAGCGCCTCGATGGTCGCCTGGCCGGCACCCCAGAGCGCCGCGACCGGCAGCGGGTGCAGGAACGCCAGCGCCCTGCCGGCCGGGACGACCAGCAGCCCGTCCGGTTTGCCGCGGGTGGAGGCCAGCTTGGCGAGGAACTTGTTGGCGGCCACCCCGACGGTCAGGTGCAGCCCCACCTCGTCGCGCACCCGCGCCCGGAGCTGCCTGGCGATGCCGACCGCGTCGCCGAGCAGGGCCCTGGCGCCCCGCACGTCCAGGAACGCCTCGTCGAGGGAGAGCGGCTCGACCAGCGGGGTGACGCTCTCGAAGATGCGCATGACCCGGACGGAGTGGCGGTGGTAGCTGGCGAAGTCCGGCGGGATGGCGACGGCCTGCGGGCAGAGGCGGCGGGCGTGGGCCATCGGCATGGCGTTGCGGCAGCCGAAGGCGCGCGCCTCGTAGGAGGCGGAGGTGACCACGCCGCGCCCGCCGGTCCCGCCGACCAGCAGCGGCCGGCCGCGGAGGCTCGGGTCCTTGAGCGCCTCCACGCTGGCGTAGAAGGCGTCAAGGTCGGCGTGGAGGATCCCTAGCCCGTCGGCCTCGCCGGGCTCGAGCGGCCGGCCTCCCACCACCACCTCGCCGGTCGGCGGCACCCGCTCGACCCGCCTGTCGCTCATCGCCGCCAGGATAGCCGGGGACCGCGACCTCCGGCGGCACGGGAGCGAGGTCCCCGACTAGGATGCTCCCGTGAGCGACCACCAGACGCGGGCGGCGGCCGGCCCGCTGGACGCCGAGGGGCTCCGCGCCCGGGTCGACCGGGCGCTTGCCGAGCTGCTCGACCGCGAGCTGGCGGCGCTCGACTTCCTCGGCGACGACGCCGCACCGGTGGTCGAGTCCCTGAGCCGGTTCGTGCTGGGGGCCGGCAAGCGGCTGCGGCCCGCCTTCGTCTACTGGGGCTACCGGGGCGCTGGTGGCCGCCCGGAGGGTCCGGAGGCCGAGGCGACCATCCGCGCCGCCTGCTCGGTGGAGCTGCTGCACGCCTGCGCGCTCATCCACGACGACATCATGGACGGCTCCGACGTCCGCCGGGGCCGCCCGGCGGTGCACGTCGGCTTCGCCGACCTGCACCGGCGGCTCGCCTGGCGGGGCGACCCCGCCGCCTTCGGCGAGGGGGCGGCGGTGCTGATGGGCGACCTGGCGTTCACCTGGGCCGACGTCGCCCTCGCCGAGGCCGGGCTGCCGGAGCGGCGGCTGGCAGCCGCGCTGCGGGTCTTCAACCGGCTCCGCTCGGAGCTGATGGGCGGCCAGTATCTGGACCTGGTCGAGGCGAGCCGGGGCTCGCCGGCCGAGCCGGCCGTCCGCCGCGTGCTGGTGTACAAGTCCGGCAAGTACAGCATCGAACGGCCCCTGCACCTGGGCCATGCGATCGCCGCCGGGGCGCCGTCGCTGGCCGAGGCCTACTCGGCCTATGGGCTGCCGCTCGGCGAGGCGTTCCAGCTCCGCGACGACGTGCTCGGGGTGTTCGGCGCGCCGGAGGTCACCGGCAAGCCGGCCGGCGACGACCTCCGCGAGGGCAAGGAGACCTACCTGGTGCTGCTCACCAGGCGCCTGGCCGGCGACGGCGGGCGGCAGCTGCTGGAGGGCGCGCTCGGCAACCCCAAGCTGACCGAGGAGGACGTGGCCGAGCTGCGCCGGGTGATCGCCGGCTGTGGCGCGCTGGCCGAGTCCGAGGCGCGCATCGGCCAGCTGCTCGCCGAGGCCAAGGCCGCCATGGCCGCCACCGCCGGCATCGACGAGACGGCCAGGGCGGCGCTGCTGGCGCTCGCCGACCACGTGACCGACCGGAGCGCCTGACGCCGGTCGGAGTCGGCGGCCGTCAGCGGTCGAGGGTGGGGAAGGTCCCGGTGGCGGTCTCGGCGACCACCATCTGCGCCGCCGACTCCGACGGGGCCTGCCGGTTGGCGAGCGCGGCGAGCGCGGCCTCGTCGCCCACGTCCTGTCCCGCCTCCTCGGACAGCAGCCAGCGCACCTCCAGCAGGTCGCAGTACGCCTGAATGGGGTCGGCGGCGGGACCGACGGCGGCGGCCGCCTTGGCCATGCCCGGCAGGAACACGTCCTGGCGCCAGCGCAGGCCGGCGGCCAGCTCGTCCACCGGCGCCCCCAGCCGCTCCATGGCCAGCCGCGACTGGTGGGCGCGCAGGTCGTTGAGCAGGACGGTGGCCTGCCCCTCCCCCACCTGCAGGCCGGTCAGGCGCTGCAGCTCGATCACGTGGAAGCGGCGGTTGGCCACCGCGACCTTGAGCCGCAGGCGGCTGCGGTCGGCCGCCACCGGCACCAGGGCGAGCTCGTCGACGGCGAAGCCCAGCTCGTTCAGCCGCCGCACCCTGGCCTCGACCTTGTAGCGTTCGTCCGGCCCGAAGCTCTCCACGTGGGTCAGCTCGCCCCACAACGCCCGGTAGCGGTCGGCGATGCTCTCGGCGGCGGCCACGTCCTGGTCGATGTGCTCGCCGCTCTCGCCCAGCTCGAGCGCCACGTCGGCCAGGTCGCCGGCGACGTTCTCGACCAGGATGCCGAGGTCGAGGGTGCGCTGGCCGTCGGTCAGGCCGGGATGGACCTCACTGGTCTCCGCGTCGACCAGGAACGCCTGCAGAGTCTGGCCGTCCCGCTTGAACAGGGTGTTGGCCAGCGAGCAGTCACCCCAGAACACCCCGCCCCGGTGCAGGTCGACCAGCAGGCTGGCGATCGCGTCCAGCAGCCGCTCGCGGTGCTTGACCAGCTCGCGGGGCAGGCGCCGGAACAGCCGCCGGAACTGCCAGGAGTGGACCAGGTACTCGGTGACCAGGACCGAGTTGCCGCTGTCCTGCTGGTCGACCAGGCCGACCGGCCGCACCGCCGGCAGCTCCCGCAGCTCCAGCTCGCGCAGCACCCGGTACTCCTTGTCGGCGACCCGGGTCGGCAGCTCCTTGAGCGCGTACAGCACCCCGTCGGCCTCCACGAAGCGGACCAGGTGGCGGCTGGGCCCGACGTTCAGCTCGCGGAAGCGGGCGGCGTCCGGCGGCCAGTCGCCGAGCGGCTCCAGCCAGGGCAGGGCGATCAGGCCGGGCGAGGCGGCCCGCAGACGGATCGAGAGGTCGGCCATCCCGGCCATGGTAGCCACCGGGGTGGGCGCAACCACGCCAACGATCGTATCCTCGGAGCCGTCATGCTGGAATCCATCAGGCAGCCGAGCGACCTTCGAGCCCTCAGCGGCGAGCAGCTCACCGAGCTGGCCGCCGAGATCCGCGACTTCCTGGTCGGCGCGGTCTCGGCCCGCGGCGGCCACCTGGGGCCCAACCTCGGCGTCGTCGAGCTGACCATCGCCCTGCACCGCGCCTTCGACTCGCCGGCCGACCGGATCGTCTGGGACACCGGCCACCAGGCCTACGTCCACAAGCTGGTCACCGGCCGCCAGGCCGAGTTCGCCGGCCTGCGCACCATGGGCGGCCTCTCCGGCTACCCGTCCCGCTCGGAGAGCCCACACGACGTGATCGAGAACTCCCACGCCTCCACCGCCCTTGGCTACGCGCTCGGCCTGGCGGAGGCGCGCCGTACCGGCCATGGCGAGGGCCGGGTGGTCGCGGTGGTGGGCGACGGCTCGCTGACCGGCGGGGTCGCGCTGGAGGCGCTGAACCTGATCGGCCACCGCAAGCCGGACCTGCTGCTGGTCCTCAACGACAACGGCCGCAGCTACGCGCCGACCGTCGGCGGGCTCGCCGGCCACCTGGCGCCGCTGCGCCTGCACCCCGGCTACGAGACCCTCAAGAAGGGCGTGGAGGAGACCCTCGGCCGGGTGCCGCTGGTCGGCGAGGGCATGGTGGAGGCGGCCAAGCGGGTCAAGGAGGGCGCCAAGGCGCTGGTCGCGCCGCGGGTGGTGTTCGAGGACCTCGGCTGGCAGTACGCCGGCCCGGTCGACGGCCACGACCTGCGCGCCCTCGAGAAGGCGATCGACCACGCCAGGCGGGTGCCGGGTCCGGTGGTGCTGCATGTGGTCACCCAGAAGGGCCGCGGCTACCCGCCCGCCGAGCAGCACGAGGAGGACAAGCTCCACTCGCCCTCGGGCGCCTTCGACCCGGTGACCGGCCGGCCGCTGCCCTCCTCCGGCGACGAGGTCCAGTTCACCCAGGTGTTCGGCCAGGCGCTGCTGGAGGAGGCCCGCCGCCACCCCGAGCTGGTGGCGATCTCTGCGGCCATGCTCGGCCCGACCAAGCTCACGGTCATGGCCAGCGAGTTCCCCGACCGGGTCTTCGACGTCGGCATCGCCGAGCAGGTGGGGGTCACGATGGCCGCCGGCATGGCCCTGCAGGGGCTGCGGCCGGTCTGCGCCATCTACTCGACCTTCCTGCAGCGTGCCTTCGACCAGGTGATGATGGACGTCGCCATGCACCGGCTGCCGGTGATCTTCGTGATCGACCGGTCGGGCATCACCGGCCCGGACGGCTCCTCCCACCACGGCGTCTACGACGTCAGCTACCTGCGGCAGATCCCGAACATGGTGATCGCCTCGCCGAGGGACGGCGGTGAGCTGCGCCGCGCCCTGGCCACCGCGGTCGCCCACACCGCCGGCCCGTTCGCGATCCGCTTCCCGAAGGGAACCACCCCCAGGCCCATCGTGGCGGGGCCCCCGTCCAAGCTGAAGCTGGGCGCCTGGGAGGTGCGCGCCCGCGGCAAGGACGTGCTGCTGCTGGGCCTCGGCACCCTGGCGGTGGCCTGCGAGGAGGCGACCCGCCTGCTCAAGCAGGACGGGATCGGCGTGACCCTGGTGGACCCCCGCTGGGTGAAGCCGCTCGACCCTCGGCTGGGGGCGGTCGCGGGCGGCCACCGGCTGGTGGTCACCGTCGAGGACAACGTGCTGGCCGGCGGCTTCGGCTCGGCGGTGGCGGAGGTGCTGGCCGACGAGGAGGTGCACACGCCGCTGCTGCGGCTCGGCATCCCCGACCAGTTCCTGCCCCACGGCAAGCGGGAGCAGCTGCTGGCCGAGCTCGGCCTCGACGCGGTCGGCATCGCCGAACGGGTCCGCAAGTCGCTCCACCGCCTGGAGGCGTAGCCTCCGCGGGCGTACCGGCCCAACGTGGCTACCTGAGGTCGATGTCGGACCGGTAGTCGCGGCATTTGACCGAGTTCTCGACCTGGTTGGGGGCGTTCGGCAGGTCGATCTTGCAGTTGTTCCGTTCGTACTGGATGCCGAGGTAGAACGCGGCCACCAGCAGCAGGATCGAGACGATCAGGGCACCACCAC
>DASYRU010000161.1:0-8246 GCA_036004165.1 Actinomycetota bacterium | reverse complement strand
GCCGATCGAGCCGCACAGGGTGCGCACCACCTCCACCGCGACCGCCTCGGCGGTGGCGACCGTGCCGAAGCTGTCGCCGCCGGTGACGAACAGCACCAGCAGCGGCAGGGAGGCGCCGGCGTAGGCGAGGAACAGGGTGTTTACGGTCGCCGCGATGTGGTCGCGACCGACCGACAGCGACCCGCGCACGAGCTCGCCGAACCCCGACTTCGGATCGGCCCGGCGCAGCTCGAACACCAGCGAGGCCTGGGAGACGGTGACGTCGTCGAGTACCCCGAGCCCGCCGATGATGATCCCGGCCATCAGCAGGCCACGCAGCGAGAGGCCGCCGACCTGGAAGCTGGCGTTGAGCGCGTCCTCGCTGGCCAGGCCGGTCAGCGAGGCGACGCCGACGAACGCGTCCGCCAGGCCCGCCGTCAGGCCGAGGGCGAGCGCGGTGCCGACGACCGCCGCGGTGGTCTTGCGGCCGAGGCCGTGGGACAGGTAGAGCGAGACCAGCATCACCGCCATGGCCCCGACCAGGGCGACGGGCACGGGACTGCGCCCGCGCAGGATGGCCGGGACCACGAAGCCGATGATCACGGCGAACGACAGCGCCAGGCCGAGCAGCGAGCGGACCCCCTGCCAGCGGCCGAAGGCGATCACCGCCAGCACGAACAGCGCCGCGAGGGCCAGCATCGGCCGGCCGCGCTCCAGGTCGCGGATGTTGTAGAAGGTCGGCTGGCCGGGCTGCTCGAGCACGGCCAGCTTGACCCGCTGGCCTGGCCGGAAGGTGTCGCCGGTCGGGTCGGTGGTCTCGAAGCTGACCTCCTCGCCGTCGCCGGCCGGCTTGGCCGTCACCTTGATGCAGGTCGAGCCGGGCGCTCCCGGTTCGGCCTGCTCGCAGGGGGTGGTCGCGACCCGGGTGAGGGTGGCGCTCACCAGGCGGGTCGGGTCGGTCTGCTCGTCCCCGAGCGCGGGCGCCGGCCGGCTGTAGGGCCAGAGCGCCGCCCCGCCGGCCAGCACGGCGAGGGTCAGCACCCCGACCACCGCCAGCATGGCCCGGTGGCGGCCAGCCGTCGCGTCCACGGGCGGCAACGCTATGCCGTCGACCCGGCCAAGGCCAGCGGGAGCCTCGCTAGTTGACAAGGATTCTCATTAGCAGCTAGGGTCCAAGGCATGCACAGGCGCTTGGCCCTCCCCGGGATCCTGACCATCGCCGTCGCCCTGCTGCTGGCCGGCTGCGGCGACGACGGCGGCGGGTCCGCGGCCACCGGGAACGGCCAGACCCTGCGGGTGGTCGCCACCACCACCCAGGTGCAGGACTTCGCCAGGGTCATCGGCGGCGACCAGGTCCAGGTGACCGGCATCCTCAAGCCGAACGTCGACGCCCACGACTACGAGCCCTCGCCGGCCGACCTGGACGCGATCGCGCGCGCGGACGTGCTGATCGAGAACGGCGTCGGGCTGGAGGAGTGGCTCCAGGACACCATCCGCAGCGCCGGCTTCGACGGCACGCTGGTGGACGCGAGCCAGGGCGTCCAGCTGCGCGAAGGCGGCGAGGAGGGCAAGGACCCGCACATCTGGATGGACCCGCGCAACGCCAAGGTGATGGTCGCCAACATCGAGCGTGGGCTCGCCGAGGCCCGCCCGTCCGACGCCGCCAGCTTCAAGACGAACCTGGACGGCTACACCGCACAGCTCGACGCGCTGGACGCGTCGATCGCCGAGCGGATCGGCGGGCTGGCCAACCAGAAGCTGGTCACCAACCACGACGCCTTCCACTACTACGTCGACCGCTACGGGCTCGAGTTCGTCGGCTCGATCATCCCCAGCTTCGACACCTCGGCCGAGCTGTCGGCCAAGTCGGTCCAGGACTTGGTGGCCAAGATCAAGGCGACCAAGGTGAAGGCGATCTTCTCCGAGTCGTCGCTGCCGCCCGAGACGGCCGAGGCGATCGGCCGGGAGGCCGGGATCAAGGTGGTCGCCGGCGAGAACGCCCTGTACGGCGACGCCCTCGGGCCGGCTGGCTCGGACGCCGACACCTACCTCAAGATGATGGAGCACAACACCAGCACGATCGTGGCCGCCCTGAGCGGCACCTAGGAGCGCGATGGCAGAACCAGATCCGGCCCTCGCCATCCAGCACGCGGCCGTGGCCTACGGCCGCGTTCCGGTGCTTGAGGACATCGACGGCGAGGTCCGCCCCGGCCAGTCGGTCGCTCTGATCGGCCCCAACGGGGCAGGCAAGACCACCCTCATCAGGGCCATCCTCGGCCTGGTGCCGGTGGTGCGCGGCTCGATCACCGTGCTCGGCCGGCCTCCCACCGCCGCCAGGCGCGAGGTCGCCTACGTGCCCCAGGCCGACACCCTCGACGGCGACTTCCCGGTCTCGGTCGAGCAGGTCGTGCTGATGGGCCGCTACCGGCGGATCGGCTGGGTGCGCCGGCCGGGCCGGGCCGACCGGGCAGCGGCCGCGCGCGCCCTCGAGGAGCTCGGCCTGGCGGAGCTGGCCCGCGCCCGCTTCGGCGTCCTCTCGGGCGGGCAGCGCCAGCGCGCCCTGCTGGCAAGGGCGGTCGCCCAGGAGGCCAGGCTGCTGCTGCTCGACGAGCCGTTCAACGGCGTCGACGCCACCTCCGAGGAGCTGCTGCTGGCCGCCCTCGCGCGCCTGAAGGCCGGCGGCGCCGCCGTGCTCATGTCCACCCACGACCTCGCCCTTGCGCACCTGGCCTGCGACGAGGTCTGCCTGCTCAACCACCACCAGTTCGGCTTCGGGCCGGTCAAGAGCACCCTGGTGCCCGAGCTGCTGCGCGCGACCTACGGCGGCCACGCTCTGGAGCTGCGTGGCGACGACGTGATCGTCGCCCGGCCCTGATGGTCCGCCTGCTGCTCGACCCCTTCCAGGTCGGCTTCATGCAGCGGGCGCTCGCCGCGGCGCTGCTGGTCGGCGTGCTCGGTGGGGTGGTCGGGGTGTTCGTGGTCCTGCGCCGGCTGCAGTTCGTCGGCGACGCCCTCACCCACACGGTATTCCCCGGCGTGGTCGTCGCCTTCCTGACCGGACGCTCGATCCTGCTCGGCGCGCTGGTCTTCGGGCTGCTGACCGCCGTGCTGCTCACCCTGCTGACCGCCCATCGCCGGGTGACCGTCGACGCCGGCGTGGCCATCCTGCTCACCTCGTTCTTCGCCGCCGGCGTGGTGCTGGTCTCGCGCACCCGCGGGTACACCGCGGACTTGAGCTTGTTCCTGTTCGGCCGCATCCTCGCCATCGGCGCCGACGACCTGCTGCAGATGGGCGTGGTCGCGGCGCTGGTCCTGGCCGCCCTTGCCGCGCTGCGCAAGGAGCTGCTGCTGCGCGCCTTCGACCCGGAGGGGGCCGCCGCGCTCGGCTACCGCACGGTCCTGCTGGACCTGGCGCTCAACGTGCTGGTGGCCCTCGTGGTGGTGGCCGGCGTCAAGGCGGTCGGCACGGTCCTGGTGGTGGCGCTGATCATGGTGCCGGCCGCGACCGCCCGGCTCCTCACCGAGCGGGTGGCCGCCATGACCGTGCTGGCCGCCGCGCTCGGCGCCCTCGGCGGCTGGGTGGGGCTGGCCATCAGCTACGAGGCCTCCCTGCAGCGGGGCGTGCGGCTCGCCGCCGGCGCCACCATCGTCGTCGTGCTGGTCGGCTTCTTCCTGGTCGCCCTCGCCGCCAGCGCCCTGACCGACCGGGGGGGCCTGACCGACCGGGGGGGCCCGACCGACCGGGGGGGCCCGACCGACCGGGGGGGCAGCAAGCGCCCCCCCGGACCCCCCCGGAGGGGCGAGCTCCGCCGAGCCCCCGGACCCCACCGGGAGGCCACGCGACGCTGCTGCAGCGGTCGCTGGTCGAGGCGGTCATGGTCGGGGCGCTGTGCGGGGTGATCGGGGTGCACGTGGTCCTGCGGCGGCTGTCGTTCTTCACCATGGCCCTGGGTCACGCCACCTTTCCCGGGGTGGTGCTCGCCGCCCTCGCCGGCGTCGACCTGTTCCTCGGCGCCGGGCTGTTCGGGGTGCTGGTGGTGCTGGCAGTCGCCCTGCTCGGGGCGCGCGAGCGGGTCGACGCGACCAGCGCGATCGGGGTGGTCCTCTCCGGGGCGTTCGCGCTCGGCGTGCTGCTGCTGTCGGCCCAGTCCGGCTTCACCAGGGACCTGGCGGCCTACCTGGTCGGCTCGATCGCGACCGTGTCCGAGCGCGACCTGGCGGTCACCGCCGCCACCGGCGTGGTGGTGCTCGGCCTGCTTGCCGCGCTCCACAAGGAGTTGGTGCTAGGCGCCTTCGACCGGGCCGGGCTGCAGGCCCTCGGCTACCCGGCGGTCGCCCTGGACGTGCTGTTCCTGCTGCTGGTCGAGGTCGTGGTGGTCACCTCGGTGCCGGCGGTGGGCACGATCCTGTCGGTGGCGCTGATCGTCGCGCCGGCCGCCGCCGCCCGCCTGTGGACCGACCGGCTGGGGGTCACCATGGCGCTCTCCGGCCTGCTCGGCGCGGCCAGCGGGGTGGCCGGGGTGCTGCTGTCGCGACGCTTCGACGTGGCCGCCGGCGGGACCATCGTGCTGGTGGCGGCCGGGCTGTTCGCGGCTTCCGTGCTCGCCGCCCCCCGCCACGGCCTGCTCGGCGCGGTCCTCGACCGCCGCCGTGCCAGCGGCCCGCTGCCCTCCGGGGACGCGCTCTCCGCCAGGTAGCCAACTGGCGCAACCGCCCGGAACAGGCCTCTGTTGCGACGTTTGCTTAGTTGCTATTGCGATGCAACTATAAGTCGGTCGCTGGTACGGTCGGGGAGCGATGAAGCCGCGGTGAAGGGAACGCGCATGGCATCGGACGTCCAGCCCGCCGCTTCCCAACGGGCCCCGCTGGCCCGGGCGCTGGCGCTGTTCACCCCGGGGGAGTGGGCCAAGCTCGGTGGCATGTACGGGTTCATCGCCTTCCTGCACGTGCTCGGCTGGGGCCTGTTCCTGGGGATCGCCGCCGACAACCCCGCCTTCGCCGGTGCCGGGGTGCTCGCCTACACCCTGGGCCTCCGCCACGGCTTCGACGCCGACCACATTGCGGCGGTCGACGACAGCACCCGCTACCTGCTCGCCAAGGGCCGCAAGCCGCTGGGGATCGGTTTCTTCTTCTCCTTCGGCCACTCCAGCGTCGTGTTCCTGGTGTCGCTGGCCCTGGCGATCGCGGCCAGGGCGGTCCAGTCCCGCATCCCGCAGATGGAGCAGCTGGGCGGCACGATCGGCGCCAGCGTGTCGGGGGTGTTCCTCTGGCTCATCGGGCTGCTCAACCTGGCCGTGCTGATCGGCATCATCAAGGTGTGGAAGCAGGTCAAGCAGGGCTCCTTCGACGGCGAGCACCTGGACCGCCTGCTGCTGCAGCGCGGCCTGGTCAACCGGGTGCTGGGTGGCCGCGCGCAACGGTTCATCAACCACTCCTGGCAGATGTACCCCCTGGGACTGCTGTTCGGGCTCGGCTTCGACACCGCCAGCCAGGTCGGGCTGCTGGCCCTGGCGGGCGGGGCGGCAACGGGCCAGGGCTCCTTCCTGGCGATCATGTCGCTGCCGGTGTTGTTTGCCGCCGGCATGAGCCTGGTCGACACCACCGACGGGGCGCTGATGACCAAGGCCTACAGCTGGGCGTTCACCAACCCGCTGCGCAAGCTCTGGTACAACCTCACCACCACCGGCCTGTCGGTCGCGGTGGCCCTGCTCGTCGGCACCATCGAGCTGCTCCAGGTGCTCAGCGACCGGCTCGGCTGGCAGGGCGCCTTCTTCGAGTTCCTCAACGAGCGGCTCGACTTCGGCCTGATCGGCTACCTCATCGTCGGTCTGTTCCTGGGGGCCTGGCTGCTCTCGGTCGTGTTGTGGCGCCTGCGCCGGGTCGAGGAGCGCTACGGCGACCGCCTCGCCCAAGCCGAGCGGTAGCCGCCCGGTGTAGGGCGGCAATCGGCCCGGCGGCCACCCGGTTATGCTTGTGCAGATGCATCGGCATGGGATCGTCCGTCGGCTCCCGCTTGCCGGCGCGGCGGTCGCCGGGGCGGTGGTCGGGCACACGCTCGCCTGGACCCTGACCGTCCCGGCGCCCGCGGAGCGGCTGGCGCTGCTCGCCACCAGCGGCCACACCTACTGGTCGGCGGCGGTCGCGGCCGCCATCGTGCTCGGCCTGACGTCGCTGGCCGCCACCCTCGCCCAACATTTCCGGGCCGGGCTGGACGGGGGGCGCCACCCGGCCGGCGAGCGGTTCGGACGCCTGGCGGGTCGCCTCGCCCTGCTGCAGGTCGGCATCTACCTGGTGCAGGAGGTGCTCGAGCGGACCGCCGCCGGTGCGCCCCTCGGCGACGCGATCGACGGCCGCCTGCTGCTGTTCGGCATGACGGTCCAGATCGCGGTCGCGTTCGGACTTGCCGCCGTGCTCGCCTGGGTCGGCCGGGTCGCCGAGGTTGCCGGCCAGGCGCTACGCCGCCGTCACCTGCCCCGTCCCGAACCGCGGTCGGCCCTTCCGCTGCCGCGCCCCACCGGCCGGGTCCGCCAGGCCCTGCTGCTGGCCGCCGGCCTCGGCGGCCGCGCCCCTCCCATCGGCTGACTTCGCGCGCCGACCCGACCGCCAGGTCGGGCGGCAGCCGATGTCTGCGACCAACCGAACAGGGAGAGGTCAGATGATCAGAAGGATCGCCGGGGCCGCGGCCGCCGTCGGGCTGGCCGGGCTGCTGGTGCCGCTGCTGGCCGTGCCCGCCGTTGCCCACGGGGAGCACAACGTCGCCAACCACACGTTCGTGGTCGGCTTCGGGACCGAGCCCGCGTATGCCGGCGCGCCGAACAGCGTCCAGCTGATCCCTGAGCAACAACGGTAAACCAGTGACCGACCTCAAGGACACGCTCAAGGTGGCGGTGACCACCGGTGACGCCGAGGTCAAGGAGATGACCCTGCAGCCCAACTTCGAGGTCGGCGAGTGGGGCGAGCCGGGCGACTACCGGGCGTTCTTCATCCCGACCACCCCAGGCGCCTACACGTTCCACTTCACCGGCACCATCAAGGGCAAGAAAATTGACAAGAGCTTCACCTCGGTGAAGGACGGCTTCGACGAGATGACGGATCCGGCAGAGGTCCAGTACCCGGCCGTCGAGCCGAGCGGCACCCAGCTCTCCGGCCGCCTCGACCGCGAGTCGGCGGCGCGGCTGAACGCGGCGCTGACCGCCGCGCGCGACCAGGCCAAGGATGACGCGGCCAGCGCCAGCCGGCTGGCCACGATCGGCCTGGTCGTCGGGACGCTCGGGCTGGTCGCGGTGGTTGCCTTCGGCTTCCTCGCGCTGCGCAGGCAGAGCTGACCCCCATGCGGCGCCCGGTCGAGCGAGTGCGGAACCAGCGGCGGCTGCGCCTGCTGGGTCTGGCCGGCCTGCTCGCCTGGCTCTGGCTGCTCGCCAGCGCGCCGGCGGCGGGCGCGCACGCGCTGCTGCGCGACTCCGAGCCGGCCGACGGGGCCTCGCTCGACCGGGCGCCGCGTCAGGTCCTGCTCACCTTCACCGAACGGCCGGAGCCGCAGCTCTCCACCGTGCACGTGCTGGACACCGCCGGCCGCGAAGTCGAGGCGGCCAAGGCGGCGCCGGTCGCCGGTCGGCCGCTGCAGCTGGTCGTGCCGCTGGGTGAGCTTCCCGACGGCACCTACACGGTGAGCTGGCGGGTCCTCTCCGCCGACGACGGCCACGTGACCGCGGGATCGTTCGCGTTCGGGGTGGGGGAGGCGGCGTCGCCGGCCGCGACCGCCACCCAGACGGCCCCGGCCGGCCAAGGGGAGGCGCCCTCGCCGCTCGCCGTCGCCGGGCGCTGGGCGCTCTACGGTGGGCTGGTGCTGCTGGTCGGCGCCGCCGCCACCGGCCTCGCGGTCTTCCGCCGGACGCTCCCGAGCGCCGCCAGACCCCTGCTGGCGGTGGCTGCCGGCCTTGCCGTGGCCGGCCTGGCCGCCCGGTTCGTGGCCGAGTACGCGGCGGCCGACGCGCCCCTCGGCGACCTGCTCGCCTCCTCGACCGGAACGGGCCTGCTGCGTCTGGCCGTCGGCGTCGCGGTCGCCGTGGTCGCCGCGACCCTGCTGGCCGACCGGGCCGGAGTTGAGGATGGCGGCGGCGCGGCGAGGGTCGAGGCGTGGCGGCTGTGGCTGGTCGGGGCGGCCGCCGCGGCGGCGATGCTGCTGCACGTGCTGGCCGGCCATGCGGCCGGACCCTCGTCGCTGCGGCCGCTCAACCTGCTCGCCCAGTGGGTCCACCTGCTCGCCA
>DASYRU010000160.1:0-20384 GCA_036004165.1 Actinomycetota bacterium | reverse complement strand
ACCACCGCCGGCTGGTAGCGGACGCGCCAGCCGGCGTCCGCCATGCGCCACACCAGGTCGACGTCCTCGCCGTAGCGGAGCCGCCGGTCGAAGCCGGCGCCGAGCGCTGCCCGCCGCACCAGCAGGGCCGCGGTCGGCACGTACGGCACCGCCCGCATGGGACCGACGGCGGCCTCCCGCCGGCCCATGTCGAGCGGCGAGCGGGCGGCGAGGAACCGCGGCAGCGCCGCGCCCTCCACCAACGCCGGGCGTACCCGTGGCGCCACGGCGCCGACCAGCGGGTCGCCGAAGTGCCCGGCGAGCGCGGCGATCCAGCCGGGCGGCGGCACGCAGTCGCTGTCGAGGAACGCGACCAGCTCGGTGGTCAGCTCCGGGAGGGCGCTGCCGCGGGCGGCGGCGGGGCCGCCGCCGACCGGGCGGACCAGCAGCCGGGCGCCGTGCCGTGCGGCCACCGCGGCGACGGCCGGCGGGTCGGTCGAGCCGTCGTCGACCACCACCACCGGCACCTCGCCGCCGACGGCCTGCAGGCAGCGGTCGAGGCTGGCGGCGTGGTCGCGGACGGGCACCACCACGGTGACGTCGGGTCGACCCTGAGGTCCGGCGGGCCGTGGGTGGGCGAGGCCGGCGTCGACCAGGCGGCGTCCCAGCCGGCGCGCGGCGGGCGAGCCGCGGCCGCCGGCGCCAAGGGCGGCGACCGCGTCCACGCCCGCGCTGGTGAGCCGCAGGACGCGGACCGGGTCGCCGCCGACCAGCACGGTCCCGCCCGCGTAGACGCGCACCGAGGGGTCGAGCGCGACGCCGAAGCCCTCGGGCAGCTCGGTCATTGCGGATCTGCCCGGACCGGGGCACCCCCCTCGGGTTCCCCGGCCCCAGTGGGCGGTACTGGTCCGGACCGCCCACCGGCTGGGCCGTCGTGGGGTTCCCCGGACCCCTCCGGCGGGCCCGCCCAGGCGGCGACGGCGGCGGCGAGCTCCTCCACCGCGCCGCGGAGCAGCCGCTCCCCGTCCTCGGCCGAGGCCCCCGCCGGGTCGCCGAGGACCCCGCTGGGGCTGGCCGCGCGGACGCCTTCGCGCCGCAGCCGGGGCAGCAGCTCGCCGAGCGGCAGCACGCTGCCTGCCTGCGCCAACTCCAGGCGGACCCGCCGCGGCGCCAGCCACAGCATCAGGGAGGTCTCGGTCCGCCCGGCGTGGGCGTCCCCGTCCCAGTGGGGCGACCATGCCAGGACGTCGCGGCCCTCCCGGCGCAGGCGGGCGACCGCGCGGGCGACCGGCTCGGCGTTGCCGCCGTGCGCGGAGACCAGCAGCAGCCGGGGGAAGCTGCCGGACGCCGATCGTCCCAGCTCCACCAGCAGCAGCTCGACGGCCTCCTGGCCGATCGACAGGGTGCCGGCGAAGTCCTGGTGCTCGCCGCTGGAGCCGTAGGCCACCGGCGGCGCCACCAGCAGGTCGTCGCGGCGCTCGGCCAGCGCCTCGGCGATGGCGACCGCGACGTCGGTGTCGGTGGACAGCGGCAGGTGCGGCCCGTGCTGCTCGGTGGCGCCGACGGGGACGGCGAGCAGCTGGCCCGCTCCGGCGCGGGTCGCCGCCTGCGGCCAGGTCAGGTGGGCGAGCCGGGTCACGACCCGGCCGCCTCTGGCTGGTCGAGGTAGCCGTTGCGCCGCAGGAAGGCCAGCAGGACCTCGGCCGCCTCCCGCGCCCCGACCGGTCCGACGATGGTGGGCGGCTCGCGCGCGACCAGGGCGCCGGTCAGCGCCAGCAGCCGCTCCCGCGGCGGGCCGGCCGGCGCGGGAACCACCCGCGGACGCGGACGGTAGGGTCGGGCGGCCCCGATCCTGAGCTGGGCAGGTCGACCGGCCGCTGGCGCCGGCGGCGGGTCCGCCACCGGCACCGCGGCACCGCCGGCCGCGAGGGTGGCCGGCAGGGACGCCCGGCGCAGCCGGACGCCGGCACCCTCGACCGAGCAGACCGCCGGTCGTGGCACCCGCAGCCGCTCCCGGCGGCCGCCGTCCAGCCGCCGCTCGGCCACCAGGTGGCCCTGCTCGACGCCAAGGCCGACCAGGCCGACGGCCTGGGCGGCGCCCAGCTCGTGGGCCAGCAGCGCGGGCAGGGCGCCGGTGCCGCGGTCGGCGGAGCGGTCCCCGCACAGCACCACCGCCGGCTCGCCGGCGGCGCGGACGGCGCCGGCGATGGCACGCGCGAGGGCCCGCTCGTCACCGGCGAGGTCGTCGAGGTACTCCTGGACGGTGCCGAGCGGCTCGGTCTCGGTGGCGTGCGCGGCCGACGCCGGCCATGGGACCCGGAGGACGTCCGCGCCGAGGGCGAGCACCTCCCGCAGCGTCTGCTCGGCGGCCGGCGGCCCGGCGGCGACCGCCAGCACCCGACCCGACCAGGCCTCGGCGATGCGCAGCGCGCGCTCCAGCGCGGCCGCCTCGGCGGCGGACAGCCCGGCGCTGCGGGGGTCACGGGTCACCGCCCCGGTGAGGGGGTCGACCTCGGGGCGTAGATCGGTGTGGCGCAGGCAGGCGACGACCAGGGGACCCGTCACGGCGCTCACCCGTGCCGGAAGACGACGCCGTGGCCGCCGTCCGGGTAGGTCCAGGTGATCGCCCCCTCGTGGTTGCAGACCATGTAGCAGGTGCCGCACTCGAAGCACTGCTCGTAGTTGAACAGGATGCCGCCGTCGGCGGTCGGCGAGAACAGGTCCGCAGGGCAGGCGGTGACGCACGCCCTGGTGGTGCAGGAGCGGCAGACCTCGGCGTCGACCACGATGTGCGGGCGCTCCCCGACCCGGAAGTCGACCGTCGCCATCCGCTCCTCGAAGGAGAGGTCGTCCCAGCGGTCCACCGTCGGGGAGCTCATCCGTACACCCTCGCGAAGCGGACCGCGTCGGCGGCGAGGTGGCGCAGCTTGACCCCGTGGCGGGCGGCGGCGCGCCGCAGCAGCCGCCAGATGCCGGGCTTGGGGGTCGGGTTGTCCACGGTGAACACCCCCTCGGCGAGGTCGCACGCCAGCGCCGGGTAGTGCCGCTGCAGCCGCTCCGACAGCAGCAGGCGCGGCGCCCCGCGCAGCCGCTTGTGGTCGGCCAGGACGAAGCTGCGCTCCACCTCGCGGCGGTAGGCGGCAAGGCCGCGGCGGGAGACGTCGCCGGCCGCGACGGCGCCGGCGGCCGCCCGGCCGGCGGCCAGCCCTGACCCGATGGCGAAGTTGACGCCCTCCACCCAGATCCCGGCGGCCAGGGTCATGCCGGCGGCGTCGCCGGCGATCAGCAGCCCGTCGTGGTGGAGCCGTGGCATCGCGTCGTAGCCGCCTTCGGGGATCAGGTGGGCCGAGTACTCCTTGACGGTTGCGCCGCGCAGGTACGGCGCCACCGCCGGGTGGGCCTTGAGGTCGGCGAGCAGCTCCTCCGGGCGGACGGCGGCGGCGGCCAGCCCGGTCAGGTCGAGGATCACGCCGACGCTGACGGTGTCGGCGTTGGTGTACAGGAAGCCGCCGCCGGGGATGCCGCGGGTGCAGCCGAGCATCTCGATGTCGAGCCCCTGGCCGGCGCGCAGGCCGAAGCGTTCCTCGATGACCTCCCGCGGCAGGGCGAGGACCTCCTTGACGCCGAGCGTGTGGTGGGCCGCGTCGGCGCGTGGCAGCAGCCCGGCCTCCTTGGCCAGGAAGGAGTTGACCCCGTCGCAGGCGATCACCACCTGGGCGTGCAGGTCGCCGTCCGGCCGGTCGGTGCGGACCCCGACGACCCGGCCGGCGCGGTCGCGCAGCAGCCCGCTGGCGACCGTGGAGGTGACCAGGCGCGCGCCGGCGTCGACCGCCTTGCCGGCCAGCCAGGCGTCGAAGTCCGCGCGGTAGACCGTCATGCCGTTGTACGGCGGCGCGGCCCAGGCCTCGGTGTGGAAGTCGACCGAGAGCGCCTGGGTGCCGGTCAGCAGCATGGTGGAGCGGCGCACCACCCAGCGCTGCACCGGTACCTCCTCCCACCAGCGGGGGGCGATCTCGTCCAGGACGCGGCCGTAGACGACCCCGCCGTAGACGTTCTTGGAGCCGGGGAACGGCCCGCGCTCCAGCAGCACCACCGAGCGGCCGGCGCGGGCCAGCGCCAGCGCCGCCGCCGAGCCGGCCGGGCCGGCGCCGACCACCACCGCGTCGACCCGCCGGGCCACCGCATCGACCCGCGTCTCAGCCATCCAGCACCTCCTCGGGGATCTTGACCTCCAGCCGGCGGGCGAGCTCCAGCAGCAGCGCGCTGGCGTCGGTGACCAGGCCGAGGTCGGCCATCGCGGTCATCGGGCAGGCGGGGTCGGTGTTGACGCTGACCACGTGCCGCGGCGCCCCCAGCCCGCCGACGTGCTGGGTGGCGCCGGAGACGCCGAAGGCGACGTACAGGTCGGGGCGGATGCTGACGCCAGTGGTGCCGATCTGCCGCTCGTGGCCGGTCCAGCCGGCGTCGGTGGCCACGCGGGTCGCGCCGGCCGAGGCGCCGAGTGCGGCCGCCACCCCGGCCAGCAGCTCGAACAGCCCGCGGGCGGCCGCGTCGCCCGCCTCGCGTGGCACCAGCCCTGCCCCCCCGCCGAGGACCCTGGCGGCCTCGCCGAGGTCCATGGTGGCCGGGTCGGGCTCTAGGACCTCGATCACCTCGGGGTCCGGCACATCGTGGGGCAGCGCGAGCGTGCCGAGGCTCACGGGAGCCTCCCGCCGGGGCGGCTCGGTGACGCCGCGGACCCCCGGCAGCAGCGTCGCGACCGCCGGGCCGTCGCTGGTCACGGGGACCAGCAGCCGGCCGTCCAGGCGCGACAGCTCCGCGTCGACCCGTGGCCCGGCGGCGCACCGCACCCGCACGGCGCCCGCCAGCAGGGGGCGGTCGAGGACCGCGGCCAGCCGTGGCGCGAGGTCGCGGCCGTCCGGCGAGGCGGGCAGCAGCAGCAGCGGAACGCCGGCGAGCTGGCCGGCGAGCGCCACGGCCAGCGCGCCCGCCCGCAGGCCCTGGCCGGTCTCGCTCCACCAGCTCCGCTCGGCCGCGGTCAGGGCGGCGGCCGCCGCCTCCGCGCCGGAGCCGAGCACCAGCGCGCGGCCGTCGGCCTCGGCGACGGCCTCGTCGGCGCCGACGGGCAGCGCGCCGCTCCTGGCCACCACCACGGCGAGGGGCCGGTCGGCCGCGATCACAGGGACACCGCCACCCGGTGCCCCTCCACCACGGCCGCGTGGGCCCGCCGCGGGGTGAGGCAGTCCCCCACCCGGTGGACGGGGAAGGGCGCGCCGCGCAGCGCCTGCCACAGCTGGTCCTCTGGCTGCTGGTGGGTGGCGCACACCACCCAGTCGCAGCGGCGCTGTTGCTGCTGCCCGGTGGGATGGTGCAGCAACTGCAGCACGATCCCGCCGTCGTCGCGCCCCTCCGCCCCCATGGGGACCAGGTCGGTGCGCTGCCGGATGGCCTTGGCGTGCGCCTTCACGTTCCAGGTCTCCATGTCGAGGGTGATGCCGAGGTCCTGGCCCACCACCATGCCGTTGGTGGCGATCTCCACCTCGCAGCCGCGGTCGGCGAGCAGCTCGGCGGTGGAGGTCGCCTCGTGGAAGCCGAGCTCGTCGACCACCACCACCGACCCCGCCGGGGCGGCCCGGCCCTCGAGGACGTCGCGGACGTGGACGACCCGCCGGCTGCCGCCGGCCCACCAGGCGGCGGCCGGGCGGGCGCCGGTCGCCAGCACGACGACGTCGGGGCGTTCGGCCAGCAGCAGGTCGGCGTCGGCCTCGGTGGCGGTCTTGACGTCGACCCCGACCCGCTGGGCGTCGGCGATCAGGTTGCGGGTGATGTCGAGGAACTCCGCGCGGCTCGGCACGCTGGCGGCGACGGGCACCTGGCCGCCGAGCCGCTGGTGGCGTTCGAACAGGGTCACGTGGTGGCCGCGCCTGGCGGCGGTGACGGCCGCCTGCAGCCCGCCAGGGCCGCCGCCGACCACGTGGACGCGCAGTCCCCGCCGCGACGGCGGGGGCAGCGGGACGGCCTCGCGTCCGGTGCGTGGGTTCTCGATGCAGCCGAGCCAGCGGTTGAGGCCCATCCTGCCGACGCATTCCTGGTTGCAGGACAGGCAGGTGCGGATCTCGGTGGCGTGCCCGGCTCGTGCCTTGGCGGCGAAGTCGGCGTCGGCGATCTGGCCGCGGACCACGCCGACCAGGTCGCACTGGCCGGCCTGCAGCGCGCGGTCGGCCTGCAGCGGGTCCTTGAAGCGGCCGACCCCGACCACCGGGAGGCCGACCGCCGCGCGGATCGCGCTGGGGATGAACATCGCGTAGCCGGGCGGGACCTGCATGCTGGCCTCGATCATGTAGAGGTTGGCGGTGGCGACGCCGATCGAGGTGTTGATGTAGTCGACCTTGCCGCCGGCCTCGAGCATGCGTGCCACCTCGACCGCGTCGTCGAGGGTGGTGCCGCCCTCCAGCAGCTCGTCGCCGCAGAGGCGCACGCCGAGCGCGCGCCGGGGGCCGATCGCCTCGCGGACCACCTCGACGATCTCCAGCAGCAGCCGGGCGCGGTTGGCCAGCGACCCGCCGTAGGCGTCGCCGCGACGGTTGGTCGCCGGCGACAGGAAGCCGCGGACGATCGAGGAGTGCGAGCACTGCAGCTCCACCCCGTCGAAGCCGCCCCGCATGCAGTGCTCTGCGACCAGCCCGTAGCCGGCGACGATCTCCCGGATCTCGTGCGCCTCGACGGCCTTTGGGACCTCCCGGAACAGCGGGTCTGGCACCGGGCTCGGCGCCCAGACGGGCAGCCGCGAGTACATCCCGGACGCCTGGCCGCCGTTGTGGTTGAGCTGCGCCAGGATGGGGGTGCCGTGGGCGTGGACGGCGTCGGTGATCCGCCGGTAGCCGGGCACCACCGCCGGGTCGAACCCGTGGATGAGCTTCTCGTAGGGCCAGTCGGTCGGGTGGGTGGAGTGCTCCTCGGTGACGATCAGGCCGGCGCCGCCGGCGGCCCTGGCGGCGTAGTAGGCGGCGTGCTGCTCGCTGGGGAGGCCGTCGCTGGCGTAGTTGGTCAGGTGCGCGGAGAAGACGATGCGGTTGCGGACGGTCAGCGGGCCGATCCGCAGCGGGGTGAACAGGTGCCGGTAGCGACCGGAGGTCATCGCGCGAACGCCTTGCCGAGGGCGGGCGCCACGTCACGGTGGTGGCGGATCCGGGCCAGCCTACCGCGTCCCCGTCTGGCCAGGTCGCGGGCCAGCTCGAGGTCGTGCTCGCCGCCGACGTCCAGCAGCACGTCCAGCCGCGGCAGCCGGGCGGCGAGCGGACGCGGGTCCGCTCCGGCGTTGTGGACGCAGTCGGAGAGCAGCACCACGCGGGCGTCGCGGGCCGGCCGCCGCGCCAGCTCGCGCATGCCGACCTGCAACGCGAAGCCGACGTTGGTCAGGCCCTTGGCGGGGATCGCCAGCAGCTCGTCGAGCAGCCGCAGCGGCTCGATCCGCTGGCCGAGGCGCAGCAGGATGGCCGCGTCGGACCAGAAGGCGACCACGGCCAGGTCGTCTCGGGCCAGCTCGGCGGCCAGCGCGCCGACCGTGGCGGCGGCGGTGCGCACCCGCTCCCCCCGCATCGAACCGGAGAGGTCGACGGCCAGCACCACCGCCCTGCGGGTCCGCACCCGCTCCCTGACGATGATGTCGTGGTCGTCTGGCAGGGGCCGTTCGGCCAGCACCTCGAGGGTGCGGTCCAGGTCGATGTCGTCGGAGCCTTCGCGGTATGGCACGCTCGCCAGCTCGCCGGCACCCCGCCTGGCGGTCGGGTCGCGGCGCGGGCGCGGCACGGCCAGCCGGGCGGCGATCTGCCTGGCCCGGCCGCGGACCAGCGGGTCCCCGCCGTCCCGTTCGGCTGGGGGGACGACCACCGTGCCCTGCTCCCCGGTGGTCGCCGGCGCCGTGTCCGGGGGCGGGCCGCCGGCGCGGGCCCGGCCCCTCGGGCCGCCGACCAGCACCAGGCCACCCTGCCCGCCTGGCGCCGGCTCGAACAGGGCCGGCGCCCGCTCCAGCTGCTTGGGGCGCCGCCGCAGCGGGCTGGCGGCGGTGCTGCGCCGCGCGCCCGGCCGCCTGACGGGGGAATCGGCCGCCACCGCTCTTCATCCCGGTTCGGCGACCGCCGGGCGCAGCACGAACAGGTCCTCCCACAGCTCCCGCAGGACCCGCTCCGGCGTCGTCTCGGCCGCTTCGTCGAGGTGGATGCGCCCGGAGAGGGCGACCGTCATGGCGTCCAGCACCAGCTCCGGGTAGCGCTGGTCGTCCGCGCCGGTCACGCCCCGCAGGCCCGCCAGCTCGCGGGCGACCAGCACGCAGTCGATCGCCCCGCGGACGCTGGAGCCCTGGCGGACGTCGGGGTGCTCCCTGGTCGCCCTGGTGACCGCGACCGCGTCGGCGACCAGCCGGTCGTCCAGCGAGCCGGCCGCGGCTGCGGTGGCGCCGGTCCGCAGCGCCACGATCCCGCGCTCGTCCCGCTCGTCCTGGTAGCCGACGGCGAGCCGGCACAACCGGTCGTGCACGCTGGTCGACAGCCTGGTGGTGCCGACGTTGTCGTAGGGGTTCATCGAGGCGATCACCCGGAAGCTGGCGGCCGCGCCGACGGTGCCGACGCGGGGCACGGTGACCTGCCGTTCCGCCATCGCGGTCAGCAGCGCGTTCAGGGTGTCCTCCGGCGCCCGGTTGAACTCCTCGATGTAGAGGAAGCCGCCTTGCCGCATGGCCGCCACCAGCGGCCCGTCCACGAAGTTCTCGGCGCTGTAGTCCTCGCGCAGCACCCGCGCGGGGTTGTGGTGGCCGATCAGCTTGGCGGGGGTCAGGTCGGCGTTGCCCTCGACGAACAGCAGCGGGATGCCCCATTCGGCGGTGATCGCCCGCAGCAGCGTGGTCTTGCTGGTGCCCGGCGGACCCTCCAGCAGGACGTCGCGGCCGGCGGCGACCGCAGACAGCAGCAGATCCAGCTCGCGGCCGCGGCCGACGAGGTGGGACGCGACCCGGTCGCGGACCGACGCGGCCGGCACGTCGCCTACTTCACCAGGAAGCCCGCGTCCACCGGGAGCGTCACCCCGGTGACGTAGCGGGCCTCGTCGGAGACCAGCCAGAGGATCGCGTTGCTGATCTCGACCGGCTCCAGGATCTCGACCGGCAGCGCGTTGGTCATCGCGCCGGCGATGGTCGGGTCCTCGGCCAGCCACTGCTGCATGAAGTCGTTGACCACCATCGGGGTGTTGACCCCGGTCGGGTGGACGGTGTTGACCCGGATGCGGTGGCGGGCGAGGTTGTTGGCGTAGCTGCGCATCAGCCCGACGACGCCGTGCTTGCTGGCGGTGTAGCCGAGGCCGCCGGCGTTCTCGCCGCCGATCCCCTTCAGGCCGGCGGTGGAGCTGGTGAGCACGATCGCTCCGCCCCGGCCCTGCTCGACCAGCGTCGGCACCGTCACCTCGACGGTGTTCCAGACGCCGACCAGGTTGACGTCGATCACGTCGCGGAACGCCTGGACGGGGTCGGCGGCCGGGCTCATCGGCGCGATGCCGGCGTTGCCGAGCACGATGTCGACGCCGCCGAGCGCGGCCACGCCCTGGTCGAACGCCGCCTGCAGCGCCGACCGGTCGCGCACGTCGGCCTGCGCGGCGACGATCCGGCGGTCCAGCTCCTCGACCTGCTTGGTGGTCTCCGCCAGGTCGTCCTGGGTCGCCATCGGGTAGGGGACGGTGTCGATCTGCTCGCAGAGGTCGACCGCGATGACGTCGGCGCCCTCCTCCGCCAGCCGCAGCGCGTGGCTGCGGCCCTGCCCGCGCGCCGCGCCGGTGACGAAGGCGACCTTGCCGTCGAGCTTTCCCATGATCGCTCCTCCAGCTACTTGATCAGCGCGCCGGCGTCGACCGGCAGCGGCACGCCGGTGATGTAGCGGGCCTCCTCGGAGGCCAGGAACAGCACGGCGTTGCTGATGTCGACCGGGTCCACCCACGGGATCGGCAGCGCGTTCATCATCTGGGAGACCGGCGCGAAGTCCTCCACGGTGGGGTGCTCCCGGTCCGGCAGGAACAGCCGGAAGGCGGTCTCGTTCATGATCATCGGGGTGTCGACCTGGGTCGGGTGGATGCTGTTGACCCGGATCATGTGCGGCGCCAGCTCCTGGGCGAGCGTCCGCATGAGCCCGACGACGCCGTGCTTGGCCGACACGTAGTGGCTCACGTTGGCGTACCCCTTCAGCCCGGCGGCGGAGCTGGTGAGGATGATCGACCCGCCGCGGCCGCCCGCCTTCAGGTGCGGGATGGCGGCCTTGCAGGTGTGCCAGACGCCGGTGAGGTTGACGTCGATCATGTCCTGCCAGGCCTCCTCCGACAGCTCCTCGGCGGGACCGAAGCTGGCGATGCCGGCGTTGGCGGCGACGATGTCCAGCCGTCCGAGCTGCGCGACCCCGTCGTCGAGCGCCCGCTTCAGCCCCGCGTAGTCCCGCACGTCCGTCTGGGTGGCGACGATCCGGCGGTCGAGCTCCTCGACCTGGCGGACGGTCTCGTTGAGGTCGTCCGGGGTGGCCATCGGCATCGGCACGCTGTCGATCTGCTTGCCGATGTCGACCGCGATGATGTCGGCGCCCTCCTGGGCCAGCCGCACCGCGTGGCTGCGGCCCTGGCCCCGGGCCGCGCCGGTGATGAACGCGACCTTGCCCTCGACCCGACCTGCCATGGTTGGCTCCTTTCAGAACTGGGTGTTGCCGGCGTCGACGGTGAAGGTCAGCGCGGTGACGTAGCGCGACTCGTCGGAGGCCAGGAACAGCACCGCGTTGCTGATGTCGACCGGCTGGGTCACCTCGACGGGCAGGCTGTTGGTGAACATCGGGGCCAGCCTCGGCTTCGAGTTGATCAGGGCGAACATGTGCTCCATGCCCTGCCCCATCGGGGTGTCGACGCCGGTCGGGTGGATGGTGTTGACGCGGATGTTGTGCTCGGCCAGCTCGTGCGCGAGCGCGCGCATGATCCCGACCACGCCATGCTTGCTGGCGACGTAGGGGGCCAGGAAGGGCAGGCCCTTCAGCCCCGCCGCCGAGCTGGTGATGATGATCGACCCGCCGCCGCGGGTCACCAGGTGCGGCGCGGCCAGGCTGACGGTGTTCCAGACGCCGGTGAGGTTGACGTCGATGGTGTCCTGCCAGACCTGCGGGGTGACCTGGTCCCAACCCGCAGGGATGCAGATGCCGGCGTTGGCGACCACCACGTCGAGGTGGCCGAGCTGGGCGAGCCCGTCCTCGAGCGCCCGCTGCAGGCCGGCGCGGTCGCGGGTGTCGGCCTGCGCGGCGACGATCCGCCGGTCCAGCGCCTCGACCTGCCGGACGGTCTCCTTGAGGTCGTCCGGGGTTGCGGGGGGATATGGCAGGTTGTCGATCGGCCCGCAGATGTCCACGCCGATGATGTCGGCGCCCTCCTCGGCGAGGCGCAGCGCGTGGCTGCGTCCCTGCCCGCGTGCCGCTCCGGTGATGAAGGCGACCTTCCCGTCGACCCGGCCCATGGTGCCGCTCCTCTCCTTGTCGGTGGCTAGCGTCCCGCGCCGACGCGGGGCGGGGACCGCTCACCTGGGGCTCTGGCCCCCAGGTCGAGCGCCAGGCGCCGCCCTTCCAGCACGGCCTCGTAGAGGGTTCGGGGCGCGACGCAGTCCCCCGCCCGCGGCGTGCCCGGACGGGCCAGGTAGAGCGACTCCTCCGGCAGCCGGTGGCCGCAGTCGACCAGCAGGCCGCAGGCGATCTCGCGCCGCTCCCCGGTCCAGACGTCCTCCAGCAGCGCGCGGCCCCCGCCGACCTCGCGCAGCAGCGCCTTCAGCTCGCGCCGCACCCCCGCCCGCTGCAGCCGGACGTTGGCGTCGGCCAGGTCGCCGGTGCGCGACAGCAGCGAGCCGGCCACCTGGTCGGGGGTGACCAGCGCGACCCGGTGGCCGTGCTGCGCCAGCCACTCGGCCACCCCGACGCCGACCGGTCCGCCGACCGGGTCGTGGACCACCACCTCCGCCCCTGCGGGCAGCCCCTCCGTGCCCCACGCCAGCAGCTCCAGCGCGTCCACCACCGAGGTCGGATCGCCCGGGCCGGCCACGGTGCCGGGGGTGGGGCGGGAGCCGGTCGCGAGGACCACCTCCTGGCCGTCGGCCGTGGCCGCGTCCAGCTCCGCCGTGCCGATCTCGGTGCCGAGGTCGAGCCGGACGCCGAGGCGCCGGCATTCGGCCTCCAGCCAGTCCGCCAGCAGGGCCAGCCGTTCGCGGCCGGGGCCGACCGCGGCGGTGCGCAGGGCGCCGCCGAGACGCCCGCCCCGCTCGGCCAGCCGCACCCGGTGCCCTCTGGCGGCGAGCACCCGCGCGCACTCCAGCCCGGCCGGCCCGCCGCCGACGACCAGCACCTCGCGGGCGGCCGCGTCGCCGCCCTCGATCGGCGGGTCCTCGGTCTCGTGGCCGCTGCGCGGCTCGCCGACGCAGCTGACGATCGGGTTGCGGCTGTCGCGGACGTGGCAGGCCTGGTTGCAGAGGATGCAGGGGCGCGCCCGCTGGGGTGTTCCCTCCCGCAGCAGCGCCAGCAGCCGCGGCTCGGCGATCTGCGCGCGGGTCATCTCGACCAGGTCGGCGGCGCCGCCGTCCAGCGCGGCCTGCGCGTCGGCGGGGTCGACGACGCTGCCCTGCAGCGCCACCGGCACGCGCCCGGCGGCCTCCTCCCGCATCCGCCGGCACAGCTCGAGGTTGAAGCCGGGCGGTGTGTGGCCGTCCGGACGGTAGGCGGCGGTCGAGTACGGCCCGCCGCGCACCACCACCAGCAGGTCGAGCGCGCCGGCGAGGGCGGCCACCTGCGCGGCGGCCTGGTCTGGTGTTACCCCTGCCCAGGGGGCCAGCTCGTCGCAGGAGAGCCGCAGCGCCAGGATGCGGCCGGCGCCGAGCGCCTCGCGGGTGGCGGCCAGCACCTCCCTGGTGAGTCGCAGCCGGTCGCTGCCGTACCCGTCGGCGCGCTGGTTGCTCAGCCCGGAGTGGAACTGGCGCAGCAGCGAGCAGGCGCCGGCGTCCAGCTCGACGCCGTCCAGGCCCGCAAGCGCGGCGCGCCTGGCGGCGTCGGCGAAGCCGGCGACCAGCGCGTCGATCTCCGGCTGCTCCATCTCGGCGGGCAGCTCGCGGGTGGCGGCGTCTGGCACCCGCGAGGGCGCCCACAGCGCCGCCTGCGAGTACGCGCTGGATCCCTGGCCGCCGGCGTGGCCGAGCCCGGCGAGCACCAGGGTGCCGTGGGGCCGGCACGCCGCCGCGACCGCCGCCCAGCCCGGCTGGCAGTCGGCGGCCAGCGGCGCCCGCTCGTAGGGCCAGTCCGACGGGTGCACCGAGGCGGTCTCGGTGACCAGGACGCCGGCGCCGCCGGCGGCGCGGCGGGCGTAGTAGGCGACGTGCCGGCCGGAGAGCGCGCGGCCGCTGCCCAGGTTCGTCTCGTGCGGGCCGAACAGCACCCGCGACGGCGCCACCCGCCCGGCCAGCTCGACGGGATCGGTCAGCTTGGGCATGACGGTTGGAAGCCCGCCAGCGGGCTCTGGTCGCAGGCCCGGAGGGGTCCGGGGAACCCCGAGGGGGTGCCCCGGTCAATCAGGCTCTGGGCAGGCGGGCGGCGGCCGATGGTCACCGGGACCGGTCCGCCGCCGCGGCCGTGGCGGTGGGAGTGGTCCGGCGACGGTCGTGGCGGGGTGGCGTCCCCGCGGGCGGCCAGCGCCGCCTCGCCGAAGCCGCGGACGCACTCGGGGTCGGGCCCGTCCAACGGCAGGCCGGTGAAGAACTTGGCGGCCATGCAGCCGCCACGGCAGGCGTCGAAGAACTGGCACCTGGTGCAGGCGCCGCCGGTCTGCGGGCGCCGCAGGTCGGCGAACAGCTCGGAGTCGCGCCAGACGCTGGCGAAGCCGCCGTCGCGGCGGAGGTTGCCGGCCAGGAAGGCCCGGTGGATCGCGAACGGGCAGGCGTAGACGTCGCCGACCGGGTCGATCAGGCAGACCACGCGGCCGGCGCCGCAGAGGTTCAGGCCCGGCAGCGGCTCGCCGTAGCCGGCCAGGTGGAAGAACGAGTCGCCGGTCAGGACCCGCTCGCCGCGGGCGGCCAGCCAGTCGTACAGCAGGCGCTGCTGCTCGGCGGTGGGGTGCAGCTCGTCCCAGACGTCGGCGCCGCGGCCCGAGGGGCGCAGCCGCGTCAGCCGCAGCTGCGCGCCGTAGCGGTCGGCCAGCGCCTCGAACGCGTCCAGCTGGGTGAGGTTGTGCCGCGTCACCACCACCGAGAGCTTGAAGCCGCGGAAGCCGGCCTCGGCCAGGTGCGCCATCGCCCGGATCGCGGTGTCGTAGGACCCCGGCCCGCGGACCGCGTCGTTGACCTCGGCGGTGGCGCCGTCGAGGGAGACCTGGACGTCGAGGTAGTCGCTACCGGCCAGCCGGGCGGCCTCCGCCGGCCCCAGCTTGACGCCGTTGGTCGAGAACTTGACCCCGACGTGGTGGCCGGTGGCGTAGTCGACCAGCTCCCAGAAGTCGGGCCGCACGGTCGGCTCGCCACCGCCGATGTTGACGTAGAAGACCTGCATGGCCTCCAGCTCGTCGATCACCGCCCTGCACTCGTCGGTCGACAGCTCACCGGGGTCGCGCCGGCCCGAGCTGGACAGGCAGTGGACGCAGGCCAGGTTGCAGGCGTAGGTGAGCTCCCAGGTGAGGCAGATGGGGGCGTCCAGCCCGAACTGGAACTGGTCGGCGAGCCGGCCCGGCGGGGCCTCGGTCATGGTCATGGCCGGCTCCGCTGCCGGATCAGCCCGGACGCGGCCAGGGTCGCGAGTGCCCGCCGGTAGGCGGGCAGGTCGGCGTCGCGCACGCCGGCGGCGACGCAGGCGGCGCGCCCGCTCGGGTGCGACGCCAGCCCCTCGACCACGGCCAGCAGCGTCCGGCTCTTCAGGAACGACAGCCGCCGCGTCCCGAAGTGGTAGGCGAGCGCGCCGAAGCGCTCGGGACGAAGCGCGACCTGCGGGTGGACGGCCCAGGGACGGTCGAGGTCGAAGCCTGCGCCGTCAGGGGCCGCGGACGGGGGCACGCCGGCTCCCGCTCAGTAGACCCCGCACATGCCGTCGATCGATACCTCCTCCACGAGCAGCTCCTCCTCGACCAGGTCGCGCTCCTGCTGCGGCTCGGGCTCGGAGACGGATGTCGCGGTCGGCTGCGCGTCTGCCATGGGAGCCTCCCTGGCGTCGCCGGCGGTGGCACCGGACTGCTTCGTCGTGAGACGATCATAATAATGGCACCGAGTGCCGAATGGGAAGGGAGGGTCGATGCGGACCACCGACGCGCCGGCGCGACGGACGCCCGGCCGCCCTCCGAGCACCACCCACCGGGACATCGAACGGGTCGCGGTCGCGCTGTTCGCCAGCAAGGGCTTCGACCAGACGACCGTGGAGGACATCGCCGCGGCGGCGGGGATCGGGCGGCGGACGCTGTTCCGCTACTTCCCCTCCAAGAACGACATCGTCTGGGGCGACTTCGACGGGCTGCTGGATCGCATGCGGGAGCACCTGCGCGCCTCGCCGCCGCAGGAGCCGCTGCTGGAGGCGCTGCGGCGGGCGGTGATCGCCACCAACGACTACCACGCCGCCGAGATCCCCGAGTTCCGCACCCGCCTCGAGCTGATCACCACCGTCCCGACGCTGCAGTCCCACTCCTACCTCCGCTACGCCGACTGGCGGGCGGTGGTCGCCGAGTTCGCCGCCGAGCGGCTGGGGCAGGCGCCTGAGCACCTGATGCCCCAGGCGATCGCCTACGCCGCCCTCGGCACGGCGCTGGCGGCCTTCCGCCGCTGGGTGCAGTGCGAGGGCACCGACGTGGCCGAGCACCTCGACCTGGCGCTCGGGCAGCTCGCCGCCGGGTTCGCCGGCGCCGGCGGCGTCAGGGAGCCACGGGCGCGCCGGCGCCCTGCGCGCGCGAGGTGAGCGTGCCGGCACCGCTCCCGGCCGACTTCGGTGTCGCCATCGACCCGGCGACCCGCGTGGAGGGCGAGGGGGCGGTGCTGCTCGGCGGTGATCCCTTCGTGGTCGTCCGCCTCGGCGAGGACCACGCCGCCGCGGTGCGGGCCTGGCGGCGGGGCGAACCGGCCGGCCGGGAGCCGCAGCGCGCCCGTCTGGCCCGCGCCCTGGTCGCCACCAACCTGGCGCAGCCGGTCCCGCCCGCGCGCGACCCCGGCCTCGCCGTCACCGCGGTGGTGCCGGTCCGCGACCGTCCCGAGCAGCTGCAACGGCTGCTGGCCGCGCTGGCCGGCACCGCGGAGGTCGCCGGGGTGGTGGTGGTCGACGACGCCTCACAGGATCCGGGCCGCACCGCCCGGGTCGCCGGACGGGCTGGCGCGCGGCTGCTGCGCCGGGCGAGCAGGGGCGGCGCGGCCGCGGCACGCAACGACGGGGCCGCCGCAGCCGGCACGCCGGTGGTCGCCTTCGTGGACTCCGACTGTGTCCCCCGCCCCGGCTGGCTGCGCAGCACCCTGCCGCACCTGGCCGACCCGCGCGTCGCCGTGGTGGCGCCGAGGATCGTCGCCCGCCAGGGGGGTTCCGGGCTGGCCGGCTACGAGCGGTGCCGTTCGCCGATGGACCGGGGGCCGGCGCCCGCGTCGGTCCGGCCGGGCGGCCGGGTGCCGTTCCTGCCGGGCGCCGCCCTGGTCGCGCGCGCCTCCGCCCTCGGCGCCGGGTTCGACACCACCCTGACCGGCGGCGAGGACGTCGACCTGGTGTGGCGCCTGGTCCGCGACGGCTGGCACGTCCGCTACGAACCGGCCGGCAGCGTCGAGCACGAGCACCGCACCCGCCCGGGACCGTGGCTCGCCCGGCGCGCCTACTACGGCCGCACGGCGGCGCCGCTCGAGCGCCGCCACCCCGGCGCGGCCCGGCCGCTGGCCATCTCGCCGTGGACCGCGGCCGCCTGGGCGGCCGCCGCACTCGGCCGGCCGCTGGCCGCCGGCGGCATCACCGCAACGGCGGTGGCGCTGCTGGCCCGCGAGCTCGGCGGGGTGGTGCCGGACCCGGTCGGCACCGCCGTGGCGCTGGCCGGCGGCGGCACCGTCCGCTCCGGCTGGGTGGTCGCCGACGCCGTCACCCGCACCTGGTGGCCGCTGTCGCTGCTGGCGGCGGCGCTGCTGCCGCGGCTGCGCCTGCCGCTGGCCGCCGCCGCGCTGCTGCCGCCGGCGCTGGACTGGCGCAAGCTGCGGCCGCCCGTCGACCCGCTGGCCTGGACGGCGCTGCGGCTGCTGGACGACCTGGCCTACGGATGGGGCGTCTGGTCGGGGTGCCTGCGCGGCCGGCAGGCCGGCCCGCTGCTACCCGACCTCGGCTGGCGCCTGTCCATCCTCAGCGGCGAGGATCTGATCGACCGCTACGGATAGAGGGAGGATCGACGCGTGCAGCGCTACGGCATCACGATCCCGTTCGACGGGGCCCCGCTCCCCGAGCAGCGCGGCCTGGTGGCCGGGCTGGCCGACCTGGGCTACACCGACGTGTGGTCGTCCGAGGTCGATGGCGCCGACGCCTTCACCCCGCTGGCGCTGGCCAGCGTGTGGGCGCCGACCCTGCGGCTGGGCACCGCGATCGTGCCGGTCTTCACCCGCGGGCCGGCGACCCTGGCCCAGTCCGCGGCCGCCTTGGCCGCCGCGGCGCCCGGCCGGGTCACGCTGGGGATCGGCACCTCCTCCGACGTGATCGTCGAGCGCTGGAACGGCGGCGCCTTCACCGCGCCCTACCAGCGGGTCCGCGACACGGCGCGGTTCCTGCGCGCCGCCCTGACCGGCGCCAGGATCAGCCAGCGCTACGAGACCTTCGCCGTCGACGGCTTCCGGCTGCAGCTGGTCCCGGAGCAGCCGCCGACCCTGCTGATCGCCGCGCTGCGCCCGGGGATGCTGCGGCTGGCGGGCCGCGAGAGCGACGGGGCGGTCCTCAACCTGCTCTCCCCCGACGACGTCCGCACGGTCGTGCCGCACGTCCACCGTGCCGGTCCCGGCAAGGAGATCGTCGCGCGGATCGGGGTGGTGGCCACCGCCGACGCCGAGCGGGCACGCGCGGTCGGCCGCAGGGTGCTGGCGGCCTACCTCACGGTGCCCGTCTACCGCGCCTTCCACCAGTGGCTCGGCCGGGGCGAGCGGCTGCAGGGGATGTGGCGGGCGTGGGCGGCCGGCGACCGCAAGGCGGCGCTGGCCGCCATCCCCGACGACCTGGTCGACGAGCTGGTGGTGCACGGCCCCCCGGAGCACTGCCGGGAGCAGGTGCGCCGCTACGTCGACGCCGGGGTCACCACGCCGGTGCTGTGGCTGCTGCCCGTCGGCGGGGACGCCGCCGAGCAGGTCCGCGCGCTGGCGCCGGGGGCCTGACCGGCCGGCGTGCCGTATCGTGGTGCCATGCCTGCACGCAAGCAGGTCCTCGAGGTTGCCGGCCGGGAGCTGACCGTCACCAACCCGGACAAGGTCTTCTTTCCGCGCACCGGCCACACCAAGCTTGACCTGGTCCGCTACTACCTGGCGGTGGCCGAGGGCGCCCTGCGCGGGGTCGCGGGCCGGCCGATGGCCCTGAAGCGGTTCGTGAACGGGGCGGAGGGCGAGGCGTTCTTCCAGAAGCGCGCGCCCCAGTCGCGGCCGGAGTGGATCGAGACGGTCGAGCTGAGCTTCCCCTCCGGCCGGACCGCCGACGAGATCGTCGTCCGGGACGCGGCCCAGCTCGCCTGGGTGGTCAACCTTGGCTGCATCGACCTGAACCCGCATCCGGTGCGGGCCGACGACCTGGACCATCCCGACGAGCTCCGGGTCGACCTGGACCCGGTGCCCGGGGTGGGCTGGTCGCAGATCCGGGAGGTTGCCCTGGTGGCCAGGGAGGTCCTCGAGGACTTCGGCCTGCAGGCATGGCCCAAGACGTCCGGTTCGCGCGGCTTCCACGTCTACAGCCGCATCGAGCGGCGCTGGACCTTCGGCGAGGTCCGCAGGGCCGCGATCGCGCTCGCCCGCGAGGTCGAGCGGCGGGCGCCCGACCTGGCCACCAGCAAGTGGTGGAAGGAGGAACGCCACGGCGTCTTCCTCGACTACAACCAGAACGCCAAGGACCGGACGGTCGCCTCGGCCTACTCGGTCCGGCCCACCCCGGACGCGCGCGTGTCCATGCCGCTGCGCTGGGAGGAGGTGGCCGACTGCCAGCCGGAGGCGTTCACCATCGACACCGCCCCGGCGCGGTTCGCCAGCGACGGCGACGCCTCGGAGGGGATCGACGGGACCGCCGGCTCGCTCGAGCCGCTGCTGGAGCTCTCGGCGCAGCATGAGGCGGCCGGGTTCGCGGATGCCCCGTGGCCGCCCCATTTCGTCAAGCAGGCCGGCGAGCCGCACCGGGCCCAGCCGTCCAAGCGGCGGACCGACGCGGGGCCGCCGGAGCGGGCCGGCATCGTCCCGCCTCCGGCGCCGGGCAAGACCAGCGGGCCGACGGGACGCCGCCGCACCACCATGCCGCTGATCGAGGTCGCCAGGGCGGCCACGCAGGCCGAGGCGCTGGAGGGGCTGGAGCGCTGGAAGGCGCGGCACCCCGACGTCTGGCCGCTGCTCGGCCCTGCCGACGTGCTGGTGGACTCCATGCGGGGACGCAGCAGCCTCTGGACCCGGATCCGGCTGAACCTCCGCAACGTCCCGGAGCCGCAGCGCCCGCCCCAGGAGGCCCTCGAGGTCGACTACGACCCGTGGGTCGGCTCACCCCTGCAGCCAGCGGACGAGCAGGAGTGACGCCGCTCAGAGGGTCGTGGAGATGCCGCCGTCGACCGGGATGACCGCGCCGGTGACGTAGGCGCCGGCACGGCCGGCAAGGTACAGCGCCGCGCCGACGACGTCGTCCGGCCGGCCGATGCGTCCCAACGGCGCGGCGGCGACGATCGCCTCGCCGAACTCCCGCAGCGTCCGCGCCATCATCTTCGACTCGAACGGGCCGGGGGCGATGGCGTTCACCGTGACGCCCTGCGGGCCGAGCTCGCGCGCCAGCACCCTGGTCAGGTGGTGCACGCCCGCCTTGCTCGCCGAGTACGCGTAGGTCGGCAGCGGCGGCACCCGCAGCCCGTCGATCGACCCGACGTTGATCACCCTGGCCGGGTCGTCGGCGGTGGCCGCCGCCCGCAGCAGCGGCAGCAGCGCCCTGGTGAGGAAGAACGGCGCCTTGAGGTTCAGGTCGAGCAGCTTGTCCCAGGCGGCGGCCGGATACTCCTCCAGCGGCGCGCCCCAGGTGGCGCCGGCGTTGTTGACCAGCACGTGGACGCGCTGCTCGCGCTCGCCCAGCTCCCCGGCCAGGCGCAGGCACTCCTGCTCGCTGGAGAGGTCGGCGGGCAGCGCCAGGCACTCGCCGGCGCGCGACAGCTCCGCGGCGGCC